>DASSSG010000625.1:0-6260 GCA_035708545.1 Bryobacteraceae bacterium
CATAACGTTCTCCGGAGCGCCTGGCTGCCGCACAGGCGAGCTGGGGCGCGCCGTGGCCCGCTCGCTCCGCTTCGAATATCTCAATGAGGCGCTGCTCGAACGCGCCGTTGCGGAAGAATTCAAACCTTCCGCGGCGATCCCCGACAAAGCGTGGCCTTACGTGATCGGCAGCGCCGTGGCACGGCTCGCGACCGAACATCATCTCGTCGTGACTGCACCGGGGTCGGAGCTGCTGTTCGCCGACATGCCCGGGCTGCTTAAGGTCCACCTGACTGCCTCGGATAACCGCCGTATCGGCAACATGATGATCGAGCACCGGCTCGACCGTGCCACGGCGAAGACCGCGCTCGCGGAACTCGACGCGGCCGAGCGCGATCTGAAGCGGTGCCGCTTCGGCCGCGCTGCATTCCGGGCACAGCAATTCGATGTGGTCCTCAATGAAGACTCGCTCGAGCCTGAACAGATGTGCAGCATCGTCGAGGCCACCGCCGCTGCGAAACACATTCGCGACGAGGGTTTACTGTCCGCGAGCGCCGAGGCCCGGCTGCAGTTCAAGTTTCGCTTGCAACTGTCGAAACACGGCATCTCACCGCCGGGCAAGGTGAAGCTCACACGTGTGCAGTTCGGCCATCCGAGCGAGGAGATCTTCGCCAACCTGCTCGATTTCTATCGCATTGAGTGGCAGTATGAAGCGCGCAGTTTCCCCATCCAGTGGGACAAAGACGGCAAAGTGCTCGAAGCGTTCACGCCGGATTTCTACCTGCCCGAGTTCGATCTGTACGTCGAGCTCACGACCATGAAGCAGGAGCACGTCACAAAGAAGAATCGCAAGATCAAGCTCCTGCGCACCATTTATCCGCACGTGAATATTCAGGTCTTCTATCAAAAGGATTTCCAGAACCTGATCTTCAAACACGGTCTGCACGAGGGTGCGCTCGCGGGCACGCGCGGATGAGCGAGCCCATCACTACGCCCGGTATCGAACGCATACTTTTCACTGAGGAGCAGATCCGAGCGCGTATTCGCGAGGTCGCTTCCGAAATCTCCGAACGCTACCGCGGCCGGGAATTGAAGCTCATCGGCGTACTGAAAGGATCCATCTTCTTCCTGACGGCGCTCGCGCGCGAGATAGATGTGCCTGTCAGGATTGACCTCCTCGGAATTTCCAGCTTCAGGCGCCAGCCGGGCGCACCTGGCGTGGTGCGCATCGCGAAGGACCTCGACGAGCCTATCGGCGGCGAAGACGTGCTGCTGGTGGAAGACATCGTGGACACAGGCTTGACAACGCGCTATCTCCTGCAGACGCTCGCCAGCCGGGGACCGAATTCGCTCGGAATCTGCACGCTGCTCGATCGAACCTGTCGCCGGATCGTTCAGGTGCCGATCGAGTTCCGCTGCTTCGAAATCGACGACCGCTTCGTCGTCGGCTTCGGTCTGGATCACCGGCAGCTCTATCGAAACCTTCCGTTTCTCGCCGTGATGAAGCTGGACTGAAACGGCGCAGGGCAGCGCGGCGACGGTGCACGGACGCCCGCGCGTTCCTGCGATAACATGCCCGTATCGCCAACCGGACCGCGAAGCTCCTTCTCCTCGGCTACCTGATTCTGTTCACCTGGGCCGCAATTGCTCCTTACGACCGGGCGACATGGTGGGCTGAAAATACTCCCATCGTCCTCATTGTCGCCGCGCTTATCGTGCTGTACATGCGCGCGATCGTGTTCAGCCCGGTCGCGTACGCACTCATGGCCGTCCTCCTGTATCTCCACACAATCGGCGGCCACTACACCTTCGAGCGCGTTCCCTTCGACCTCGTTACGAATCTCTTCGGCTTCGAACGCAACCATTATGATCGCGTCGCGCATTTCAGCGTCGGGTTCTATGCGTGGGCGATCGCCGAACTGCTGGTCATGAGGCGTGCTGTCCGCAGCCGGGTCGTCCTGCTGCTTTTCCCGATCTTCACGATCGCCTTCATTGCCATGCTGTACGAGCTGATCGAGTGGGCGTATGCCGTAATTGCCGGAGGCCCCTCAGCGGCTTCGTTTCTCGGCAGCCAGGGCGACATCTGGGACGCCCAGAAGGACATGCTTGCCGATACGCTGGGCGCCATCCTGGTCATGATCGCGTTCTTCGCGGCGCGAGCAGCGCCGCCTGGGACCGACACTCGTGCAGGCGCTGAGATATGATCGACGCCGCAAAGGGCAGAACCTGTCGATGCCGGTAGCGAGGAACTGCACGCCAGCCGCTCTCGCGATGCTGATCGCGAGCAGCGCAGCAGCCGGACAGCTGCGATCGGAATATCGCGCATTCTGGGTTGATACGTTCAACACGCCATTGAACAATCACGCGGAGGTGGCTGCAGTTGTCGACAACGCGAAGGGCGCCAAAGCAAACGCGATCTTTGCTCAGGTGCGGCGGCGTGGCGATGCCTGGTATCTCAACGCCCTCGAGCCACCCCCCGATTTCATGCCGCTCGCGGCTGGCTTCGACCCGCTGCAGGACCTCATCCACGAAGCGCATGCCAACGGTATCGAAGTCCACGCCTTCGTCATTATGGGGGCGATCTGGAACAAGAACCCCACATTTGCGCCGACCGCGACGCTCGGGCCGCCGCTCGATCCCAACCACGTTTTCAACCTTCACGGCGGCTATGATCCGGTGACCAAAACCATCATTCCGGGCCCGAATAACTGGCTCACCCGGACCCTGCTGCCCGACAGTTCTGCCAATGGCATCTCGTTCCAGGGGCATCGCTTCGGCAACGACTTCTGGCTGGACTTCGGACATCCCGCCGCCGCGGCGTACACCGTCGACGTGCTGCTGCACCTGATCCGCAACTACGACCTGGACGGCCTGCATCTGGATCGCATCCGCTACCCCGAATTCACCGCATCCGGACAGACGCCGTCGACCGGAACGAACATCGGCTACAACGCCGCCAGCGTTGAACGGTTTCAGCGGCGGCACGGTATTGCCGCCGAGTCCCCGCCGCCCGAGCCAAACGACCCCCGATGGAGCCAGTGGCGCCGCGATCAGGTGACAAACGTCGTCCGGCGGCTGTACCTGAGCGCCATTGCCGAGAAGCCGCAGTTGAAGCTTTCCGCGGCACTGATCGCCTTCGGCGGCGGCCCCGCTACCGAGGCGGCGTGGAACTCGGCCGAGGCTTACTGGCGCGTGTATCAGGACTGGCGCGCATGGACCGAGGAAGGCATCCTCGACATGGCCATCCCAATGAACTACAAGCGGGAACACACGCCCTCACAGGCCGCACAGTACGATACGTGGAACGAGTGGACGAAGAATCACCAGTACGGCCGGGCGGTGCTTATCGGGCAGGGCGCGTTCCTCAATGCCATAGAGGGCACGTTGAGGCAGACGCGGCGCGCGCTCGCGCCTTCAGCCGCGGGAAACAGCGTCGCAGGCGTCACGTTTTACTCAATGGCAACGAGTAATGCCGCCGTGCCGGCGAATCCGTTCTCCGTGCCAGCCGGACAGGACACTCCGGCACGTGTGTTCGCTGAGTTTGCCTGCGGCCTGACCACCGGTAAATCGCTGGACGGTCTTACAGACTATGAGGATGCGGCGGCGAACGCTCCCCCGATCTTCAGCGAACCGGCGAGCATCCCCGAACTTCACTGGAAAGTATCCCCGGCGAAGGGTCACATCATGGGCTTCGCACGACATCCCGATGGCAGGGTGCTCGACACGGCCGACGTGACCATTACGGATCTGCAACTCGGTCTGGCGCGCACTACCGCAACCGACGGCGGCGGCTACTACGGCGGCGTCGATCTCACACCGGGCTCATACCTCGTCCGCGCGGAGCTCGGCGCGGACGTGTTCTTTTCGTGCGTGACTCCCGTGGTCGCCGGCCAGGTAACTGCCGCAGACCTGCGCCCGGACAGGACCGCGCCCGTAACCACGGCCGCTCCGACCGCGATCTCGGGTTGGTATCGCGAGGGCGTGACCGTCACGCTGTCCGCCTCTGATGACTGCACCGGCGTGGCAGCCACGGAATACTCGCTGAATGGTGGCGATCTCCGGTCCTGGACCGGGCCGGTGACGATCACTGCGGAAGGCCTGACAACGATTCTGTACCGCTCTGTCGACCGAGCCGGCAACGTCGAGCCGGAGCAAACGCTCGTCCTGCGAATTGACAGGTCTCCGCCCGTGGTCACGCTGGCGGCAGATCCCACGCCCATCCGGGCGCCTGATGGAAACAAGGCCATCGTGAAGCTCAGCGGTACCGCGTCCGACGGCTTATCCGGGTTGGCAAACGTCAGCTATGCTGTCGCCGGCGAATACGGCGCACACCTGTCGATTCGCCCGCGCGCGCTCGGCGGGAACTCCGCGTCCTGGCAGGAGGAGATTGAGCTGGAAGCCGCCGCTTTCGAGGATACCGATGGGCGCCGGTACCGCATCATGGCCACAGTTACGGACGTCGCGGGCAACAGTTCGACCACCGTCGTAGACGTCGTAGTCCCGCAGGATCACTCGCCGGAGTTAAGATCGGGTTATGGCGATCGGAGTTCTCGAAATCAAATGCCCTTGCTGCCACACCGCGATCAAAGTTGATGCAGACACCGGCGCGGTGCTCGCGCACAAGCAGCCGGAGAAACCGCCGTCGATTGAGGATCTCGCCGTGGCGGCCGCCAATCTGAAGGGCGAGGCGGCGAAACGTGAAGAGATCTTTCAGAAGTCCTTCGCGGCCGAGAAGAATCGCGAGTCGATCATGAGCAAGCGCTTCGACGAGCTGTTCAAGCAGGCGCAGGAGGACCCGGACAAGCGCCCACCGCATCGCGATATCGATCTTGATTAAGATCGATAAAAAACATTTGACATTGAATTGTTTCGGTTCGAGAATTGGGGCATGCCAATCGCTTCAGAGGCGGAGCCGCCGGTCTCGCGAGGCGTCGACGTCTGCCGCAGCCGGACCTTTGATGCGTGCCAGCTCTGGGTGATCGCTGCGGGCGCAGATGCACCCGAAGAAGCCGCGCCGGATTTCCGATGGGCAGCCGGTGAACCGCCAATCGTTGCGATCGGGACTGATTAGCCACGCGTCACGCGCGCCGTGCGAGCCTGCCCGCGGACCGGCCAACTGCGCGCGGGTAAAATTGGAGTAATGCCGAAGGTGACGATCGTGCCGCCGGACGGGTCCGAGCCGCGCACGGTTGAGTTCGAATCCGGCCAGCTCCCCTACGCCGAACACGGCAAGCCCGAATCGATTCTCGACGTGTGCATGAACTTCGGCATCCCGCTCGAGCACGCCTGTGGCGGAAGCTGCGCCTGCACGACCTGCCACGTCATCGTGAAAGAAGGCGACGACAACCTCAGCGAGATGGACGACGACGAGGCCGATCGCCTCGACATGGCTCCCGGCCTCACGCTGCATTCGCGCCTCGGTTGCCAGGCCGTCGTGAAGGGTGACGTCGTCGTCGAAGTGCCGAGCTGGAATCGGAACTACGTCAGTGAAGGCGGCGGTTCCATCAACCTCGGCGATGCCATTCCGCTACCCGCGACCGCGGCGCTGCACGAAGTCAAGTAGGCCCTCGAACTGCGGCTGAGTCAGCTCGGCATCCATCTTTACGGTGGTTCCGTTCTGCTGTGACCTGATCGCATCGAAAGCGCGCAGGAGATCCGGTTCATCGCTCGGCGTATTGAGGCGGCCGAGCCCGACCACCGCCCGTACGGCACTGTTCAGACGGCTCGCGTCCTGTTCGTTGCGGCAGTTTGCCGTGCCATGGAGCTTCATCCCGGAGCTGAAGTCGACCCCGCCGGCGGCGTTTTCCACGAGGCGCGTGAACTGCAGCAGATTGCCCGCCGCGGGGCCGCCGGCCTGGTGGGAGCGCGGCGCGGCGAACCCGGTTGCGGCGGCGAGATCGCCGACGGCCCAGACGTGGCTGCCCGGCGGGATCTCTTTCAGCCGCGCCTGCAGGGTCGCGGGAACAGATCCGCCCCGGTTGCGGTTGTCAATGATCGCTCGCAGGAGCGGCGTGGGCCCGGCCACGGCCGTGGATGAGTTCATGAATGTCACTGCGAACCTGTCATCGCCGAGGAACGTGTAGCCCTTGTGCCCGAAGCGGCGCGCACCGGCTTTCTCAAGCCTGGGTTCGAGCCCGCGGGGCGCGAACTCTCCGCGGCACATCACGAACGTGTCTTTGCCATTGCCGACGAAAAGCAGCTCCCAGAGGTCTTTCCGCGGGTCGAGACCCGTGTCCTGGGTGAAACGATTAAGCATTGCCGAAACGCGTCCGATGCCGATA
>DASSSG010000626.1:0-2270 GCA_035708545.1 Bryobacteraceae bacterium
CAGCGCACTAAGACCGAGTTTCGTACAGAGCTGCATGACCACCGCCCTGGCTGAATGAGACGCTGCCGGCGCGTCCCTGTTACACGGGTCCGTTGATATGCTGAGTGTACCGTGCGCAGCCGTATTGCGGTGAGCTTCGCGGCCGTTTTCGCAGCGGCAGTCTGCCACGCCGCGCCTGCAGTAATCGCCGTCTCTGTCGACAGCATCGTTCACCCGGTGACGGTCCAGATCATCGAAAACGCCATGCGGCAGGCGGATCGCGAGCGCGCCGGATTCATGCTGATCCGTCTGAATACGCCCGGCGGCCTGATGGACGCGACGCGACGGATCACGGCAAAGCTGATCGCCTCACCCGTTCCCGTCGTCACTTTCGTAACGCCGAGCGGCGGCCGCGCCGCATCCGCCGGCTTCTTCATTCTCGAAGCAGGAGACATAGCCGCGATGGCGGCCGGTACGAATGCGGGAGCGGCATCGCCGGTGCTGCTGGGCCAGCAGATGGACCCGGTGATGCGCACCAAGGTGGAGAACGACGCTTCGGCGGCTCTGCGCACCGTGGTGATGAAGCGCGGCCGCAACGCCGAGCTCGCAGAGAAGGCCGTGCGCGAAGCAAAGAGTTTCACGGAAACCGAAGCACTGACGGCCAGGCTCATCGACATTGTGGCGCGGGACGAGAACGATCTTCTGGCGCAACTCAACGGACGCGAGGTGACGCGTTTCGACGGCCGGCGGCAGCGGCTCGAGACGCAGGGAGCACGCGTCATTGATTACGAACTGCGGCTCCGAGAGCGCATCATCAGCGCGATCGCCGATCCGAACATCGCGTTCCTGCTGCTGATCCTCGGTCTGCTCGGCATTTACACGGAGTTCACCAACCCCGGCCTGATCGCGCCGGGGGTCATCGGAGGCATCGCATTCGTGCTGGCATTGTCGGCGCTCAGCGTGCTGCCGGTGCATTGGACGGGCGTAGTGCTGCTGGTGCTCGCGCTCGCGCTCTTTATTCTGGAGGCGAAGTTTACGTCGCATGGAATTCTGGGCATCGGCGGAGCGGTCGCGATGGTGCTCGGGGCGACACTGCTGGTGGAAGGTCCGCCCGAAGTCCGCATACGGCTGTCAATTGCACTCGCCGTGTCCGTGCCGTTCGCCGCAGTGACTGTGTTCCTCGCAACCATTGCGTTTCGCGCGAGAGAGAACAAGGTGATCACGGGGCGGGAGGGCCTGATCGACGCGATCGGAGTAGCGCGGACCGCTCTGGCGCCAGGCGGCAAGATTTTCGTACAGGGTGAGTACTGGGACGCAGTCGCAACGAGGCCGGTCGAGGCCGGTGCGCGCGTCCGTGTCACAGGGATCGACGGTCTGCGCCTGAGGGTCGAGCCACTGAATACCTGAGGAGGCCAAATGCTGGATATCTCGACAATTGCGGTCGGCGTTGTTGTGCTGTATCTGCTTGCATCGATCAAGATCCTTGCTGAGTACGAGCGCGGCGTTATCTTCCGGCTCGGCCGTGTGCTGCCGCAGCCGAAGGGGCCCGGCATCATTCTCGTATTCGCTCCGATCGACCGCATGGTGCGCATCTCGCTGCGGCTGGAGACGATCGAAGTGCCGGCGCAGGACGTGGTCACGCGCGACAACGTCACGGCCAAGGTCAATGCGGTTCTGTTTTTCCGCGTGGTAGATCCGGTCAGAGCAGTGGTGGCGGTATCGAATTATCTGTATACGACGTCGCAGCTGGCACAGACTACGTTGCGCAGCGTGCTGGGCGAAGTGGAACTCGACGAACTGTTGAGCCAGCGCGAGAAGCTGAACCTGCAGTTACAGAGTATCCTCGATCAGGACACCGAGCCATGGGGCGTGAAGGTCGCCAAAGTCGAGGTCAAGCAGGTGGATCTGCCCGATCAGATGATTCGTGCTATTGCCCGTCAGGCCGAGGCCGAGCGCGAGCGCCGGGCTAAGATCATTCACGCGCAGGGAGAATTCTCGGCCGCCGAAAACCTCGCCGCGGCGGCGGAACTGATCCAGCGCCAACCGGCCGCGCTGCAGCTTCGATACCTGCAAACGCTCGTTGAAATCGGCTCTGAAAAGAATACAACCGTGGTGTTTCCGTTGCCCGTCGATATAATCGCTGGTTTAGGAAAGGTTCTCGACAAGCTGGGCAGACAATAGCGGGTCGGGCGGGGGTTGCGGCGGGCTTATGCCTCGCACAGAGGACGGCGAATTCGAGTTAGTGCTGGGCAACAAACAACTGCTCAGCGTGTTTTTCATCATTGCGATTC
>DASSSG010000627.1:0-2374 GCA_035708545.1 Bryobacteraceae bacterium
CCGGTCCTAACGAGCTCGCCAGTAAGAATACACCTGCTTCAAGCAGAAAAGAGGATTTCAAATGACCAACATTTTTGTAGGCAACGTGTCCTACCAAACCAGTCAGAGTGATCTGGAAGCCGCATTCGCCGCTTTCGGAGCGGTCGAGCGCGTCAGCATTGTGACCGATCGGGACTCAGGCCAGCCGCGGGGTTTTGCGTTTGTCGAGATGGCGAACGAAAATGAAGCGAGCAAGGCCATTGCAGGGCTGAATGGAACTGAG
Source organism: Bryobacteraceae bacterium (assembly GCA_035708545.1). Lineage (GTDB taxonomy): Bacteria > Acidobacteriota > Terriglobia > Bryobacterales > Bryobacteraceae > DASSSG01. The sequence continues at coordinate 263 of DASSSG010000627.1, forward strand.
CTCAACGGTCGTGCGCTCAATGTGAACGAAGCGCGACCGCGCGAAGACCGCTCAGGCGGTCGCAACAGCTACGGCCGCAAACGCCGCGAACCACGCTGGTAAGCACCGCCGACTCGGCACGAACGAGGAGCCACTCTGAAATGAGTGGCTCTTCCGCTTTTCAGCGCCGATCTGGCCGCCGGGGCGGGCGCGTGTCCACAACCGGGTATGACCGATTCCAGATAGAGGCGAATCGCTTCACGCGCGCGGGTCGTCAGCTCGTCGAGCGATTGGCCGGTCACAAGAATGGCTGGAAGTTCAGGGACGTAAGCACTGTAGCTGCCAGGTTCACCGTCAATCGCGAGGGAGTACGTGCGCTTCATTTCTCCGGCTCCTCAATACCAGTTTGCTTCAGAATCGCGCGCCACGTGCCTGGACGCACGTCGTCGCCGAGTCTGCCCGAACCACCGTTACGCGCCCGTCGGGACTCCGATAGATCCGATGATCACCGCTGGTTCGCGATCACGCACCTCGTCCTACTGCCCGCTCCGCCCCTCCGGCCTGCCCGGTGGTCTGGCAGGTGCCACATACTCCACCAGCTCATCGACCGGCTTCTTCGCCGCCCACGCGATCCCGCGCAGCAGCGTCCGCTGAATCTGATAGTTCGAAAAATTCGCGTACGTGTGCCCCTGCATCCACACAAACGCCCGAGCCGTCTGCCCGCCCCCAACCCCGTGCTCGTACGTCCACATCTGCGGCACTACCTCGCCGCGATGCTCGCCCGCGCTGCGTGTCGGTGCGATCGCCGCCGCGGCCAGCACATGAATGCCCGGGTCCGACGCCCACGTCATGTTGAAAAAGGCCTCGTCGTACAGCGTCAGCGCGGACATGTCCTTCATGATCGGGTGCGCCTTGTCCGCGATCGTGTAGGCAACCGGCGCGTCCAGCGTGTAGTTGACCTCGCCGTGCTTCTTCGCGCCGCCCACGAGCTTCGCAAGGTACGCCGGATCGGGCCCGCACAGCGCGTCGTGCAGGCTCACCAGCCCGCCGCCCCGCTCGACAAACGCCTCGAGCGCGCCCTTGTCGGCATCGGCCAGATACCCGACATCGCCCTTGTAGATCACGACCACATGCGACTTCTCCAGCTCCTCACGGCTCGGCGGATGCAGCGCGCCATTCACCACCGCGCCGCGGTCGGTCAGCAGCTTGCTCCAGTCGGCGAGAAACTGCGGATAATCGTGCAGCCCCGGACCGTGCGTCTTCAGCCCCGCCCACAGGAACACACGCATGCCGTTCGGGTTCTGCCCGGGAATCCGCGGAGTCCCCGCAACCTGTCCGCGCGCGGCGCCCGCTCCCAGCAGACCGGCGATCGCCATCATCGAAGCGGCGGCAGTCGCAAACCGCGGCGCTCTTCGTTTGGAACCACTGTGTGCAGTTATCAAGCGTGACCTCGCGTTCGACGATCTTATCCGATCGCCTGGCCGCGCGCCCAGCTATCGGATTACCATTCTGTCGAGCGCCGCGCCGCCCGCCGCCATCGGCGCGCCGCTCGCCTGGAACCACGGGCTCCCGCTCTCACTGATCCGTCGCGGCGGCTCCGGTTCCGCACCCATGCCCTCGCCCGTGTAAGTGAACGCGAGAATTGCGCTTCACTCCGCATTCACGTCGCGACGTCAATAAGTCACTCCGCCAGGCGAGCGACGAACGTGCCATTTGCTTCGACGCACCATTTCAGCCGTTTACGCCGGAGCCTTCCGCTTCGGTCGGAATCCCGGGCATCGGTCCGCGCCCACAGGGAGATGTACAATGAAGGCGAAATGGTTGACCCGGTCATTGTCAGTAATCCGGAGGTAATGAACGGAACCCCATGCTTCCGCGGGACGCGGGTGCCTTTTAAGAACCTGATGGACTACCTTGAAGGTGGCCACTCGCTGCCCGAATTTCTCCGGCAGTTCCCGAGCGTAACGCGCGAAATGGCGGTTCAGGCGCTCGAGGAAGCGAAAGAGTCCCTGCTCGCCAGAGTTTCGTGAAGGTACTTCTTGACGAATGCCTGCCGCTCGATTTTCGCCACTGTATCCAGGACCATGATACGCACACAGCCGAGTGGGCGGGCTTCAAGGGCAAGAAGAACAG
>DASSSG010000628.1:0-2437 GCA_035708545.1 Bryobacteraceae bacterium
TCCGCGCCTGCGGTTGCGGGCCCGTCGCCCTGAACGTGCGCTTCGCCTTTGCGACGTCAATCAGCGTCGGATAGAACTGCACGAACGTGTTGTCGACGGCGCCATTTGTGGAGTGGCAGGCGAGACAACGCGCTTTCGGGAACTGCTTTGCGGTTTGCGCTGCGCCGTTGAAGCCGAAGAATGCCCATTTCTCGGGGAAGCGCGCTTCGTCCTTCACCTCCACTTCCACCGCCACCAGCTCGGACTGAAAATGCCCTCCCCTGTTGATGGAGCCTTCGCTCGCCGAGCGCCTGATCTCGAGCACGAACATCGTCTTGTCAGGCCACTTGCCGGTTTCGAGAAACGCCCTGTAAGCCGCCGGCGCGACAAACACGTTGTCGAACAACGGCGACGCGCTGCCGGCGGCCGCCGCGGCGGGTCCGTATGTCATGCCGAGACCTGCACTGACGAATACCCACTCGCGGTAATCAGCCGGACGGACGAGCTCGCCCTCGGCAGTGTATTCCGGGCCGGCGCCGGCTGCTTCGGAGAGTCCGGCGCAGATGACAGCGAGGATCGCGCAGCCGCAACGTTTCATGGGACCACAGGATAGCAGAACCTGCGGATCGAGCCTGCTATACCCACAGATCGCGTACGATCTTCCCCTTGACCAGCTCGCGCGGCTGGTTGAGGTGATTGCGGACCTCCATGTCGGGGTCGATGCCGAGCGCGTAGTAAATCGTCGCCAGCAAATCATTGGGGTGCACAGGCTTGTCCTTTGGCGACGATGACGTGCTGTCGGACTCGCCGTACTGCATGCCTGCGCCGATCCCGCAACCGGCAACCACGGCACTGTAGCAGTAGGGCCAGTGATCGCGGCCGTCAGGCGAGTTCGTGTTCCCTGACGTGCTGACTCCGATGCGCGGCGCGCGGCCGAATTCGCCGATCCCGACCACCAGCGTCTCTTTGAGCAGCCCTCGCTGGTGCATGTCCTCGAGCAGCGCGGAAAGGCCGCGGTCCAGCTTCGGGCAGTGGAGGTTCTTCAGCGGTCCGAAGTTCGCCGCGTGCGTGTCCCAGGAATCGAGCTCCGCGTTGCCGTTCGCCACCGAAGGCCAGTTCACCTGAACGAAACGCGTGCCGGCCTCGATCAGCCTCCGCCCGAGCAGCAGGCTCTGCCCGAAGGTCGTCATCCCGTAGCGTTCCCGCACCTTGTCGGATTCTTTGCTGAGATCGAAGGCATCGCGCGCCTTGCCCGAGAGCACGAGGTCCATCGCTTTGCCGTAGTATTCGTCGACGGCCTGGTCGTGCAGGGCTCTTTCGAGCTCGCGCATGGAGCCGTTGATGCCTTTCAGCAGCTCGAAACGGCCCTTCAGGCGCTCGGGCGGAACGTCCTTCCGCAGCGCGAGATCATCAATCTGAATTGGCTTCGCCGGATCCTGATACAGCCGGTAGGGATCGTACGCTTTGCCGAGGAACCCTGCCGAACCGCCCTTGCCAATGATGCCTGACTCCTGCAGCGGTCGCGGCAGTTCCACAAACGGAAGCACGGGATCGGTCGGCGGCTTGAGCTTCGACACATGACTGCCGGCAGTGGGGAAATCCGCAGGCGACGGCGGCTCGAGCTGCCCCGAAGGCGACACGCGGTCGGGCGGGTAGCCGGTCAGCATCTGGTAGATCGCGGCCGTGTGGTTGAACAGCCCGTTCGGAGTGTAGCTCATCGAGCGGATCAGCGTGCACTTGTCGAGGGCCTCCGCCATCATCGGCATCGTCTCGCTGACATGCGTGCCCGGAATCTTCGTTTTGATCGGTTTGAACAGGCCCCGAATATTGGCCGGCGCGTCCGGCTTCGGATCCCAGATGTCGATGTGGCTCGGGCCGCCCTGAAGGAAGATGAACAGCACCGATTTCGCGCTGCCGAAGCCACGCGCGCCGGCGAACTTGTCGCTCCTCGCCTGCGCCGCCTTCTGCCAAGCGAAAAACTGCGCCAGATTCAGGCCGAAAATTCCAAGCGAGCCCGCGCGCAGCAGCTCGCGGCGCGTCGGTCCCTCACAGGTCTGGCATGTGCGGCCGGGAATGACCAGCATACGAATCGTCCTCCGATCAGTGGTTGTACAGAAATGCCTTGCTGTTGACCAGCGCCCACAGCAGATCCTGAGCGCGCTCTGCGCGCCCGCCGTTGTTCAGATACTTCGATGCTGTCGCGATCTCGTCAGTCGAAGGGGGACGGCTCAGCGCCGCCAGATACAGCTCCTCGATGATTTCGCGATCGCTCCTGCCGGACAGGATCGCCTTCGCGACACGGCCGTTCGCGTCCGCGACAGCGTCAGAAATGGTTTTGCCGTTCACGAGGTTCAGCGCCTGCGGAAGACTCAGGTCCGAGCGGCGCTCGCACTCGCATGACGACTCGCGCGACGGCCGGCCGAACAGATCGAGGAAGCCTTCCTTGCCGATATGCGGA
>DASSSG010000629.1:0-2244 GCA_035708545.1 Bryobacteraceae bacterium
CCAGCTCCGCGCGCAATTGGTCGAGGAAGTCGCCGAGCGGACCGTGCACGTAGTTAACCACCGCATAGGAATTGATTCGGTCCGACCCGTCCGGGCCGCAGAGCATCTGAACTGAGTACTCCTCGATCTAAGGCGCTGCCGCAGGTGTGCCGGGTGTGGGAGTTGCCTCAATCCCGGACTTAGGCTCGGGGAGTTGCCATTCGGCTTCCTCGAACCCCACGTACTTGCAGATGCGGAGTTCGCCGCTGTCTGCCTCTAATATATCCCCTACCTCGAGAGCATCCGCCGTTCGCTGAAGCGTCACCCAGGCAGCGTACCAGCTCCGCGCTTCCACCGTGCCGCCGGTTTCGTAATCCCTCGGCTTCACGCGAGTGGCTCCGATCGTGTGCGGCGCCGAGCGGAACTGCTGGCGAACGTTCTCCTTCATGCGATGGATGCGGTATACCGGCATGGCGCGACTCGGAAACATTTTACATCGAAATGTTCTCACCTGCTAGGCGTGCATCCGTGCGGCCACGCTCGATCCAGCGCTCGATGTTTGCGCGCGACCAGTACATGCTGTCGCGGATGCTTCCGAGCCGCCCGCGCGGAGCGATCTCGGTCAGCCGAATGGCAGACGGTAACGACTGGTTCCAGCGGCAGTACCACGCGAGCGCACGCGCGAACGCCGCGATCAGCGGCGGGCGTATGGGCAGTAGATTCACGGCGACAATGCGGGTGGCGCCCATCTCCACCGCGGCCCAGAGCGGGAGCGGGATCATGATACCTCCGTCGCAGTACACACCGGTCTCGATTCGGCTCTGTCGCAGCACCAGCGGGACGGCACACGAGCATGCCAGGTGCTCGTACCGGACCTCGGGGTAACGGAAGAGCCTGGGGCGGAGGCTCGGCAACGAGGTTGTGACGAGGCCATATTCAGTCCGCGGGCTGAACTCGGCATGGATGGCGCGGATCCAGCCGCCGACATGGGCGGGATCGATGATGCCGTTCGGCAGCAGGCGCGGAACGCGCCAGCGATGCCGCACCACCCGCTCGAAACCGAGCCAGCGGGCGGCGAGCTCATCGCCGGTGATGCCGCCCGCAATCATCCAGCCATTCAGCGATCCGATCGATGCGCCGACCACGAGGTCCGGGCGGAAACGGCCGTGCAGTTCCTGCCATGCGCCCGCCTGATACGCGCCGAACATCCCGCCCGCGGAGAGCACGAGGGCTGTCTTTTCGTGCCCCATGAGGTTAACCTACAATACGGTACGACGCTTACTCGCATGAACTTTGATCCAGCTGCATATGGCGATCGCGTGCATGCCATACTCGCGCTCGAAGGAGCGGGGAGCAAGCTGATGCCGCTCGCTGGTGTCGAGTGCACCGCCGAGACGGCGCGTGCCGCGCTCGAGCGCACAAACGCGCGCGAGCTGTTCCCGAGCGCCCGCGCACCCGAGTGCGCGATGGCCGGTCTGTGGACCTACGTCGGGTGCTTTGATGAGGCGCATCAGATCGCGCAGAACGTGGACACGCCGGATGGCGCGTATTGGCATGCAATCCTGCACCGCCGTGAGCCGGACGCGGGCAACTCAGCCTACTGGTTCCACCGTGTCGGGAAGCACCCGATATTTGCTGCGCTGTACGACGCCGTGTCGGAAATAGAGAACAAGACGCATAAACAGCATCTGAAGCCCATGCCGGAGTGGGATCCGTTCGCGTTTATTGACTTTGTGGAGGCTGCGCGCTCCCGGCCCGACTCCGAGCAGGAACACTTTGCGCAGCAGGTCCAGCTGATCGAGTGGCAGCTGCTCTTCGACTACTGCGCCCGGCCGGCTCGGTAACGGCTGCGCAGGGACTCGCGTCCTGGAGAACAGGTGAAAAAGCTCTGGCTGTTGTCGATACCCGTCGCGGCGGTGATCGCGTTCGCTGCCTTTCGCCGCTCGGCTCCGCCTGAGGTGACGTTCGCGCGCGTCACGCGTGAGACGCTCGTGAGCACGCTGACGACAAACGGGAAGGCGGAGCCGGTCCAGTGGAGCGCCGTGCGCGCCGAGGCCGCGGGAGCCGTGGAACGCATCTTCGTACAACGCGGGCAGCCAGTCACTCAGGGGCAGCTGCTCGTGCAGCTGTCGGCGGCGCAGGCGCGGGCTGACCTCGCGGCAGCGGAGGCGCGCATTGCCCAGTTCCAGGCGGAGGTGGAGGCGCTGGCGAAGGGTGGGAACGCTCGCGAGATGGCAGCGGTCGAGAGCGGGCTGGCGACGGCTC
>DASSSG010000630.1:0-3085 GCA_035708545.1 Bryobacteraceae bacterium
CGCGAGTATTGCCACCCGAGGATGTACAACAAGTTGCCGAACCAGCTTTTCCTGAACAACGGCGACGGCACATTCCGCGACATCTCGGCATCGTCAGGCATTCGGGCCCATCCCGGGAAAGGTATGGGAGCCGCGGTCGCCGATTATGATGACGACGGGCTGATGGACATCTTTGTCGCCAACGACAAGGTTTATAATTTCCTGTTTCATAACAAAGGAAGCAGTAAGTTCGAGGAAATCGCGTTCAGAACGGGCGTGGCAGCGGTCGAGAACGGCCAGCTGATTTCCGGCATGGGTGTCGATTTTCGCGATATCGATAATGATGGCCGGCCAGACATCATTGTGGTCGCGCTTGATGACGAGACCTTCCCGATTTACAGGAATCTCGGCGGCGAGTTCGCCGAAGTAACCAGCGCCACGAAAATGAATGTACTTAGTCTGCCGATGGCGGGCTACTCTCCGACGATCTCGGATTTCGATAACGACGGCTGGAAGGACATTTTCGTCACCCGCGGCCACGTGCAGTCGCCCGCCGCAGCGCCACGCGTTACGGTCGAACAGCACAATACAATCTTTCGCAATCTGGCAGGGGCGACGTTTGCCGCCCTCACGGCCGAAGCGGGACTGGCCACCCAGCCGCCGAGACGACATCGCGGCTCTGCCGTCGGCGATCTCAACGGCGACGGCCGCCTGGACGTAGTGACATCCAGCATCGGCGGGCCGGCTGAGGTCTGGCTGAATGACAGCCCGGGCGAGCATCACTGGCTGCAACTGCTGCTCAGAGGAACGAGAAGCAATCGCGACGCGATCGGCGCCCGCATCAAAGTGGTGACGAGGACCGGTACTCAGCACAACCATGCCACGACCGCTCTCGGCTATGCGTCGTCGAGTGCCGGCCCTGTGCACCTCGGGCTCGGACCCGACAAAACGGCCGATCTGGTGGAGATCCGCTGGCCATCGGGCACGGTTCAGATACTAAAAGGTGTCGCTGGCGACCGCGTGCTGAAGGTAACGGAACCCTGACTGACTACCGCGCGATCTTCAGCCAGTCAAGCGTCATACGGGTAAGCTCCTGCTCACTCGCAGGTCCCCTGGGCACAGCATCGCCTCCGAGCACTAACACCCGGTCGAGATCGCAGGAGGCCAGCAGTGTCATCGTTCGATCCTGAGGGCGTGCAGTCCGCTGCGCCGCGAGGTACACGTACTTCGAGAGGATGAGCGCGTCGGTCAGCGAGCCGGCCGGGTCGTCTTCATCGGGCACCGGGTTCGAACGGTTCTGATCTTCAAACAGAACCGTTCCGCTGAACGGTTTGATTTTCTGCCTGATTCCGAATGAAGCAATCAGCACCTGCGGCTGTACCCGCCGCAGGGCCTCAGACGCGCCCCACTGCACGAACGAATTGTTGAATACGAGAGATCCGTTGCCGCTCAACAGCAGCGCGCGTACGAATTCGCGGACCGCTGGCATGGCCGCTATTCGCGCTCCAACGAGGCCGTTGATGTCCATACGCCGGAGCGCGTCTGTCGTCTGGTCGACGGCGCCCAGATCGCGGCCGATGCTGTTCAGGCGCTTCAGGAACTCGCGGCGTAGGGCGGCAAGAGATGCCCAGGACAGCACCGTCGCCGGCGTGCTTTCGATGAGCGAGCCAGGCAGCGTTTGGCCCTCAAAAATCCATGTCCGTTCCACATCTTCAATGCCCGGCGCGTCGCGCCGCGCGAGTGCCGAAGCGAGCGGGACGACCATGCCGGCCAGCGGCTTATCGAGAGCGATCCACTTGCCGTCGCGCGCGAGTTCGGGCCAGAGAGGCCGATCGGGTAGTGGCAGACTGCCAGGCAGGACGCAGATGACGAGCCGCGGTAACACAGGTTGCGGGCCGGACTCCTGCACGCCCGCGTCGATTTGGGCAAATACTTTCTCCACTTCGGCGCGCCACTGCGGGTACAGGGGCGACCGCGCGAGGATACCCACGTCCTGCACAGACATGCCGGCGGTGTTGGCGTTCCATCGCGGCAGCTCCATCCTGCTCTCAAGCGCAAAAATCGGCGCGAAGAGCTGCCGGAACACTTCGGACGAGAGCCGGCTTATCCAGTCAAGTTGCGCCTGAAGCGAGCGCCGCTCTGCGGGGAAAAGAAAGTCCCACTGGCGAAGCTGATCGTTCAGGGCGGGTGCAAAGGTCCTCGGCAAACGTGAGATCAGCTCGCGCCGGACAGCGGTATTGGCGCGTTCAGGCATGGAATTCAGGCAGCCGAGTGCCGGCGCCTTTCTCGCACTCGAATCCCATCCAGGACGCAACCGTCGGCGCCATATCCACCTGACGGATTGCGCGTTCGACCACAGCCGGCTTTTTCACGGCAGGACCGAGCACCATGCTCCAGGCCATGCGGCAGCACTCGGTGTCGGTCCGATGATTGAAGAATCCGTTTGTGCCGGAGCCGTCCGGATCGCGCCCGAATTCGTTCATGATCACGAGCGTCGTCGTCGCGTGCAGCTCCGGGTTGTTCTGGATGAGCTGCCATAGCCGGTGACACAGCGTGTCGGCACGGCGTATGCCGGCGAGATGCAGCGAGTATGCGCCCGAATGCGCTACCTCGACATCGGAGAAATTGATCATCAGCAGCGCCGGGCTGATTCGCTCGAGAACGCGGGCGGCGATAAGAAACGTAAGCTCGTCTCCGCTCACAGGCACGCCTGGTCCGCGAATAAACTCTGACAGCGCCGCAATCAACGTGTGCTTCACCTGTGGATCGTGAAACGCGGAAGTCGAAGGAATTCCCCATCCGATACGTTCGTAATCGGTCTCCAGAACCGCTTTCATTTCCGCGAGCAACTGCTCGCGTTCGAGCCGGGTACGCGAGCTCTGTCCCATGATGATGCGCTCGACGGCTTCCACCATGAGCTGCTTGGACAGAATGACGTTCACGCCCGGACTGACATTCGCCGTCAGCTGCTTGTTACTCGTGACCACCCAGGTCTGCTCCGGGCCTGCCTGCATCTGCTTTTGCAGGTAATGGAACAACGTCGGGTTGGTGGGCTTCTGCGAGCCCCAGTCATCCACGTGCTGCCAGACCCCGGTCAGGATACTCG
>DASSSG010000631.1:0-4046 GCA_035708545.1 Bryobacteraceae bacterium
TTCACCGACTACTTCCCCGCTTCCAAACGGAATCCCGATGAGATGCTGCGCGAACTCCTCGGCATCGTGAGGGGAATCGGCAATCCGCATCTCCGCCGGCTCGTGCTGGCGCTCATCGAAGACGCCGAAATTGCCGCCAGATACAAGCTCGCGCCCGCCGCCAAGAACATCCATCACGCGTACCTTGGCGGGCTCATCGAGCATGTGCTGTCGCTCTGCGGACTGGCAAGGCTCACGGCCGCGCACTACCCGAATATCGATCTCGACCTGCTGCTCACCGGCGTCGTTCTGCACGACATCGGCAAAGTGGAGGAGCTCACCTGGCACAGGAGCTTCGGCTACACGTCGAACGGGCAATTGCTCGGGCATATCGTCATCGCGCTGCGCATGATCGATGAGAAGCTTCGACTGATGCCCGACTTTCCCGCGCGCCTGCGTACGCTCGTCGAGCACATGATCGTCAGCCACCACGGCGAGCTGGAGTTTGGATCCCCGAAAGTGCCTCTGTTCCCCGAAGCGCTGCTGCTCCACCACCTCGACAATCTCGATTCGAAGATGGAGTGCATGCGCGCCTTCATCGAGAAAGATCGGCATGTCGAGGGCTGCTGGACCGGCTACAGCAGTTCCCTCGAGCGGACTGTGTTGAAGAAGTCGCTGTACCTGGACGACACACCCGTACCCGTGCGAAAGGAAGACATCGCCGACGTGGCCCCGCGGCCCGTGCCTTCGAGTGAAGCTGAAGTACGGCATCCTCAGCCGCCCGCGCATGTCGCAGCGGCACCGCCCGGCCCTCCGCCCGTTCACGCGCAGGCGCAACGCCCTCATGGCGCTTCGCCGGCGTGCGCGCCGATGCCGGGCGCGCCAGGCATGTCACCGGCGGCGCAGAGGCCGCTGACCCCGGGCCAGCCGATGAACACCTCTCCCGTCCAGCCGCCGCGTCGTCCGATCGGGCCGGCACATCCGGCAATGGCAACACGGCCACCGCAGCAACCTGGAATTCCGTCCCTTTTCGGCGAAAAGCTGATGGGAGCTCTGCAAGACGATAAGGAGAACTCATGAGGAAGTTGAGTTCCTCGACCGAAATACCACCCCCGCTCGAGCTCGAGTGTCTGAAAACACTCTGGGGGCTTGGCGAGGCCAGTGTCAAAGAAGTCCGCGAAGCGCTTGCGTCGGACCGCAACCTCGCCTACACGACGGTGATGACCGTGCTCGAGCGCCTCGTCCGCAGGCGCTGCGTCGAGAGACGCAAGGTCGGGCGATCATTCGTCTACTCGGCGACCCTGACCCGCGACTGCGTGCGCCGAACCGCCGTGAAAGATCTTGTCGACACGTTCTTTGATGGATCCGAAGATGCCCTGCGCGCCTGGCTCGGCCCCGGAGAGAACGCCGCAGCGGCAGCCGCCGCAGTTGCCCACGAGGGCGTACAAGCCCGCCTCGAACCCGCACTTCTGTAACCGGAAGCGCGGCGGGTGCCGATTGGGCCGCGACACACGTCCGGTGCCTGCCCACAGCGATGGCTCGTGATCGTGACATCGAGCCACACCCTGCCATGAGCCGTCAGGGCTGCCGGTAATATGGCCTGAAACTGGCCAGCGACTCACCCCGATCCTCAATCTTTCGAATATTCGCGACCTTCGATCTTTCGAGTCGCCCGGCTGCGGGTCTTTACTTTTCGCCTCCGCGGCGCTAAAGCTATTCACCGGAGGCATAGACGGATGCTTGTTGTTCGGGACATTTTCATTGCGAAGCCCGGCATGGCCTCGAAACTCGCTCGCGTGCTGTGTGATGCCGTGAGCGGCGGGCCGGATCGGGTACGCGTGATGACCGATCTCGTCGGTCAATTCAACAACGTGGTCATGGAGACCGAAGTCGACAGTCTCCAGAGGTTTGAGCAGCGGATGCAGGATTACCGCACGGATGAGCAGATCAGGACGAAGATGGCGGGCTACACCGAGTTGTACGCCGAAGGCCGGCGGGAGATTTTCGAGGTTGTCGGCGGTACGGGCGGCAGGGTCAGGTAGGCATGGAAGCTCGGGCCGGTTATTACCACGTGCTTCTGCGCGCCGTGAAGGACGGGCGCGGCAGGTTTCGGCCGGTTATCTCGGATGCGAACGCTCGCTGGCGCGAGGTTTCGAATGAAGGCTTCCGTGACGAGAACGATGCCAGGGACTCGGCCGAACTGATGGCGCTCGCGTATGTGAGGAAGCAGCAGCCGGACACGACGTGGGCGAAGCTCAGGGGTGTCGAGTGGCATCATATCGAGGGCGAGGTTTGCGATTTCTGCGATGCTCCCGCGCAAACCGCCAGGCCGGACGCGACTGGCATACCAATGCGGCTCTGCCAGACACACGCCGGGTGAGCGCCGTCCGGTTCAGCGGGTCTTCACAGGATGTTCACCGCGCGCGAGACCAGAACACCGATAGTCGTGAGAGAAATCAGGCTCTGAGTCATCATCAGCACCTTGGCCCAGCGACTCAGGGGCGAAACGTCGGTGGGCGAAAAAGCCGTGCTGGTGTTGAACGCAACGAACAGATAATCGACGAACCCAGGCCGCCATGCGATCGCGTGTTCGCGCGTCATTTGTGGAAACAGGAAGGCCCCCTCGCGATGGTGGCCGCGTGCGGCGCGCTGGTGCGGCCCGCCCGCATCCAGTCGCCAGTACCACGATGCGAAAACCAGAATGTTGGCCGCCCAGAGTACGCTTCCGGCGCGCAGCAGATTCGTGGCGGACTGCTTGTGCGCGGGCAGGCTCGACACGAGAGCGAACAGTGACCAGGCGAGGGCGACAGTGATCGCAGCCGACAGCAGATAACCGATCCGCTGGTTGAGGTTGGCTCGGCCGAGGTGATGAGAAATCCAGCCGGCTATCAGCAGCGCTGCCATGATGGCGACAAGCAGCCACTTCGGACCCGGCGAGAGGCGTTCCGGCAGCGCGACGAAGAGGGCTCCTGGGCAATAAACCCCAGGACGGCCGGCCAGCGCGGCTCGTGTGCTGCGTGCGTTTTGCGGTGGGGACCCACGCATTTCAGGTTACGCTTGCTGCATGACCCGCCGTCGTGCGGGTGGACGCCGGCGAAAGGTTCCGACACAAACAGCGGGACTCAGGACCATCGCGCTCTTTACAAGCACTGAAGGCATGTTGGTGCTGACTGCCGGTTGCGGCCTGCTGTCGCTCGTGAATAAGGACGTCGAGAATGCAGCCGAGCGACTGCTCCACATCGTGCATCTCGATCCGTCACCTTGCGCAGGTATTCCTGCGGGCCGCGGCGGCCGTTGCGAAGGTCTGCTCGGGCGTGCGTTCTATCGAGGCGTACTGGCTCGGGGACGCGGGTGCCTGGGCCGAGTGGCTCGCGCTGATCTCCGGTGGATTGTATCTGCCGTCGGAAGTACTCGAGGTCATCAGGCATTCAGATCGGACAGGGCGTGCGACACTGCGGCTGAATGCCGCCGTCAGACCTCGCCAAAGAAGCCTTCCGGCAGCATTACGGATCAGGCGCCGATCCAGAGGTTCTGTTTGTCCCGGGCCGCGTCAATCTCATCGGCGAGCACATCGATTATCACAACCTGCCCGTGCTGCCCATGGCGATCAGCCGCGGGATCGGCGTAGCGTTTCGCGCAAGACCGGACTCGCGTGTGCGTGCTGTCAGCGCGAATGCCGGCGGCGCGTGTGAGTTCGACTGGACACCGAAGCTGCGGCCCGGGCTGCCCGGTGATTGGTGCAATTACGTCCGGGCCGCCGCGCAGGCAGCCGCGGGAAAATGGGGTGCTTTGCGAGGCATAGATGCCGCCGTCACGAGCGACTTGCCGCCGGCGGCGGGCCTTTCGTCTTCCTCCGCGCTGCTGACGGGGATGACACTGGCTTTCCTCCGAGCGAACGCTGTGAACGCCTCCTTCGAAGAACTCATGGACGTGCTGCCCGAGGGTGAGTACTTCGTAGGCACGCGCGGCGGTGGCATGGATCATGCAGCCGTACTCGCTGGCCGGCCCGGCTGCGCGCTGCTGGTCGAGTTCGCGCCCGTCGTAGTGACGCCGGTCGAGGTGCCCCC
>DASSSG010000632.1:0-3618 GCA_035708545.1 Bryobacteraceae bacterium
GTGACTCTCTCGCTGGTCTTACTTGCTGCAGCCGGTCTGTTTGTGCAAACGCTCGACAACCTCAGGTCTGCGAACGCGGGCTTTCGGCCGGAAGGTCTCGTCGTCTTCGGGCTGAGTCCGATCAAGGCAGGATACACCAGGACCCAGACGCCACTCGTGTATGACCGCGTAGCGGAGGCTCTTCAGCAAACTGCCGGCGTCACGTCTGTGAGTTTTGCTTCTGATCGGCTGCTGGCCGACTGGAACTCCACGGCGCTGGTTCGTTTTCCCGATCGAACGGGCGATGCTGCGAAGAAGTCGGTGTCCTGGAACGCAGTCGGTCCCGGTTACTTTTCAACAACAGGCATACATCTGACAGCCGGGAGGGAGATTGCCCAATCTGACACTGAGAAGTCGCCGCTCGTCGCGGTGGTAAATGAAAGCGCCGCAAGGGAGTATTTCGATGGTTCCGCTCTGGGCAAGCGCTTCTATCGCTCGACCCGTGGAAGCGAAGTGGAACTGGAGGTCGTGGGCGTTGTAGCGGACGCCCTGCACTCGACGATTCGCGCGGGGAAACGGCCCATGCTGTACCTCCCTTACCGGCAGACCATGGCCAATGCTCCCGGAGTTGACTTCGTCGTCCGAACCGCCGGTGACGCGCTACGGTTCCTGGGCCCTGTTCGGCAAGCTGTCAGGCGCATTGATCCCAACATGCCCCTGATTGACCTGAACACTCAAACTGCGCAGATCGATGAACTGATAAGCCAGGAGCGGATGTTCGCAACGCTGACTTCGCTCTTCGCCTGCCTTGCGCTTTTGCTGTCGTGTCTCGGGCTGTATGGCGTGATCTCGTACGGTGTGGCTCGCAGGGTGCCTGAGATCGGACTCCGGCTCACGCTCGGGGCGTCGGGTGGACGCATTGTCTGGCTGTTTTTCCGGCGGGCGCTCCTGCTCGTTGGGTGTGGTGTTGCTGTCGCGCTCCCGTTGCTGGTTTTCGGAACCCGTCTCATCCGCGCTCAGTTGTTCGGCGTCACCAGTGCTGATCCAGCGACGCTCGCCACAGTTGTGGCCGTGATGGTTCTGGTGGCCGGGACCGCAGCCCTGATTCCTTCTGTGCGCGCAGCTTCTATTGCGCCTGCAACTGCACTACGGCACGAATGAACCGGGTCTGCGGTCTCTGAAGTGTCTTGACCGCTTGCTTACGCGCGCGGCTCGGAAACTGCGTGTCTTGACGCGCGCGGGTCGGAAACCGAGGCACGACCGTGCGGGAATCGTGAAGGTAGCTGCGAGACGGCGTTCGCTGTGTGCTGACGCAGCGTTTTATCGTTTCGGGTTCGGTCCGACTCGCAGCTCGAACGGGACATCTCCACGCGTCGCGCCGCGAGATGCCCGGAGCTCAATGCCGGCCTTCTTCAGCGCGTCGAGGACGCGCTCACCCTGATCACGCCAGATGGCCTCGACTCCCGCCGGAACTTCCGCGTTCTCCGGATAGTATGTGACCCGGACATCGAGGCCCGCTGCGCGCAGCGATGTGATGAGCTGGTGTGCGTAGGTGGCGGGTTCCCAGTCCTGCGCGCTGATCACGACCACGCGCTCGCCGGCGAGCGGTTGCAGCGCCGCAACCAGGCCCCGATGCTCCTCGGCGGACAGACAGCGCGTCTCGGTGGGCTTCGGCTGCCGGCCTTCGCCGAGCTCGCGTGAATACCGTTCTTCCATGCTGCGCATTTCGGTGCGCAGCCGTTCGCTCTCAGCCCTCCGTTCGGCGACGAGCCGCGATGCGAAATAGCCGGACACGGCGAGCGCAATGAGGCCGAGCGCGGTCAGCACGATACCCGCGAGGCGGAGCCAGAACACCGCGTTTTCGAGCATGACTTATTGTCGGACTGCGGGCTGCTGCACGAGCTGGCGCATCGTCTTCAGCAGCCGGTCGGGAGAGAATGGCTTCTGAAGAAACATCACGCCGTCATCAAACAGCTCACCGAGGATGATCTCCTCATCGGCGTAGCCGGAAATCATGAGAACCTTGAGCCCGGGACGAAGCTCACGGGCTCGCTGTGCCAGCTCGCGGCCGTTCATATCCGGCATATTGACGTCGGAGACGAGCACATCGATGGGGTTCGACAACTGTTCGATCGCGCGGAGCGCCTGGAGAGGATGGCCCACGTCCATGACATGATACGCCTCGCGTTCCAGCATATGCCGAATCGCGCGGCGAATTTCGGCATTGTCGTCGACGAGCAGCACGGTGGAGTGAGGCTGCGGCTCGGGTGCAGGAGCGGTCCGGCCTCGCTCGCCAGCTTCTCCCTGGAGCGTCTCAAGGCCAGCCTGCGGATGCGCGCCGAAGGCGATGCGAACGGTCGTCGTGCCAAGCGCGCGGGTGATGGTCACCTCGGCTCCGCGTTGCTGGAGGATGCACCAGGCGACGGCAAGTTCCAGGCCGGAATGCCGCTTGCCGGTCGGCCACGGCGCGTACGGCTCGAAGATGCGCATCGTGACGGCCTCATCGGGCCAGTTGCGGGAGTCGGAAATCTCCAGCGTGACGCGACTGCCGGTCAGGCCTGTGTGGATCGTGACCGAGCCTCCGTCCCCGATGGCCTCGCGCGCATGGAGGACGATAGCGAGGATGGCACGTTCGAGCTGCCGCGGATCGATGGTTATCGCAGGCAGCCGGGCCTCTGTGCTGAGGGACACCCGCACTGCATCGCCGCAGATGCCGCGGATGGTGCGCTCGAGTCCGAGAAGGACTTCGTTGAGATCCGTCGGACCCTCCTGCACGACGTGCCTGCGACCGATCGCGATGAGCTGGTTGCCGAGTTGCGTGGCGTCTCCGGCGGCTTTGAGGATCGATTCGATATCGGCGGTAGGGTCAGCGTGCTGCCCGGCCTGGTCGAGCGCCATGTGGCAGTACGACGAGATCAGCGTGAGGATGTTGTTCAGCTCGTGAGAGACGCCGCCTGCGAGCCTGGAGACAGCATCCATACGCTCGCCGAACCGTTGCTGCTCTTCGAGGCGAACAGTCTCGGCGATGTCGTGCAGAACCATGAGCAGTGCTCCGCCGCCAAGCCGCCGCGTGGCGACACGGAACCTGCACTCTCGGCCGTCGGCGAGCCGGTGCCGATACTCGGCGCCATCGAGCTCGGTGAGACCGCGAGCCGGCTCCGTGGGGAACAGATCGCGTACGTTCCGGCCCGTTTCGAGACCGAGCTCCGAAGCCGCACGACTGAGGTACAACACAGTGCCGGCGGAGTCAACGATCAGCTGCGGTTCGGGTTGGGCCAGGAATGCGGCTCGAAACTGTTCCGTCTCCCGGCTCGCGAAATATGCCGCAGGCGGCGGCGCGGCGGCCACGGTGAGGACCAACTCGTTCGTGCCGACGAGTCGCCGCACGGTGAACGTGGGGGCGACGCCGCCGGCCTGCCTGTGAAACTCCGCGGTTGCGGTTTCCGATGCGAGCGCGCCCCGTATGGTGGAGGCGGCGGTGGGATCGCCAGCAAGTTCATCAATGTGGCGGCCGAGTCCGGTTTCGGCGCTGGCGCCGAGGGCGACCCAGAACGCCTCGTTCGCCATAGCGACGGTCATATTCTCGGAGAGCACTGCCACGGGCGTGGGCAGCGCGTCGAGGATGCTCGCCAGGTAGTC
>DASSSG010000633.1:0-4348 GCA_035708545.1 Bryobacteraceae bacterium
AGCGCGAAGTTTTCCTCGAGATGCGCAAGTTCGAAAAAAAGAACTATTCGCGTTTCAACTGGTTCCAGGATGACATTGCCACGGGCCGCGCCCATGACTGGCGCTGCCGCGCCGGCTCACGGTATCTGTACGTCTGCGAAGACGGTCTTGTGCACTACTGCTCGCAGCAGCGCGGCTACCCAGCCAAGCCGCTCGAGCACTACACGCTCGACGATATCCGCCGCGAGTACCGGACCGAGAAGGGCTGCGCTCCTTACTGCACGGTCTCCTGTGTGCACCACGTTTCCTACCTCGACTGTTTCCGTGGTCCGCAGACCATCGCACGGCCCGAGCTGGTACCCGAGCCCGCGGGCGAACTGATCCAGATTCAGTGACAAGCCGCAACTCGCGGAAGCTGAGCAACGCTTCTCTTTCGGAATCGCGTTCGTCTATCGGGCTCGAGCTCGCTTCGGGACAAATATCGAAGGACTGGCCGAGGCGCGGCGCTGACGCGGGGAGCCCGGCTACCCGCCGTCTCTCCCCTCAAGCCCGATGCCCAACTGCCGATAGCTGAACCTCCAGCCCGTCCGGATCGTGAAAGTAGATCCGATCGGTCCCGTTCGGCCGTCGCGGCTTCAGTCCTCGCGCAGCGAGCTTCCGCACCACCTCGTCGGGGTTGAATCCTTCGATCTCGACGCAGTAATGATCGAGTCCCGGTGTCGCGTTCCTGAAGAATGTCAGAAACTCATCCCCGGCCTTGAGAAACAGACTGCTGCCCGATTCACTGATCAGCGGCAGTCCGAGCAGGTCCTGATAGAACGCCTTCGTGCGCGGGATATCCGTGACCCTCACGGCAATGTGATTCAGCCCGGCTCCGCGGAACGTCGGCTCCGCCGCTGAGCTGATACTCCCGGCTGTCGCAATTGCCGCAAGAGCGCGGATTACGTCGCGCCGGCCAATTCGGCCGGCATCATACCGATCGAACACGTCGGCAATAAGCTTGTGCATAGTAGCGCGCCTCCATCGATGCAAGTGCTCGGTGAATCATATCGCGCAGCCCTGCCGCTGCCGACTCGCTGCCTCCCGCCGTCGTCCGGCAAGCACCACCGGCCGCAGCCTCCGTCAAATCTGCTTCCACCCTTCACAACCTGGAGGATCAAATCCAACCAGAAACCATTTCGAAACGGAACTGAAACCTTGATCGCGCATACCTGAAATGGCTTCTTGATATCCGCAGGCTTTCAGAGGGCCGACTCGACCATCACCGTCGAGCGCGCGCTCGCCCGCCTCTTCATGGACGAAGCCCTGCAAAAGCGCATGCGCCTCCTCATGCGCTATCTGGCCGCGGCCGCGCGCGCCGCCGACAAAGCCCGCAAACACCTCGAAGCCGTTATCGCCGAACGCAAGTGCAAGGAAGAGCGCCTTGTCAACTGAATACCAATGGTCCGCGCGAGCGCTCGGCGTGTCTCACTGCCGCCCGGCAACCAGTTCCAGGATCTCCGCTCCAAACCGCTCTGCCTTGCCTGGCCCGACCCCGGGCACCTCGAGCAGTTCGGCAAAATCCGCCGGCCGGCGCCGGCAGATCTCGAGCAGCGTCCGGTCGTGCAGGATCACGTAAGCCGGCACGGCTGCCTCCCGAGCCTTCTCCAGCCGCCAGATACGAACGCGCTCGACGAGCGCCGGATCCGCTTCAGGCAGCGGTTCCGCCGAAACGCTTCGGGGCACGACGGCCGGCTCGGGCGCCGCCACCATCCGCCGCTTCTTCGGCCGCCGCGACAACCCGAGCGGGTGCGGCGGATCCTCTGCCAGCCATTCCGGCCCGTACCCGCACACATCGCAAACCTCGCACCTTCCCCACTTCGGGTTCTCGCCGAAATGCACGCAGATCTGCCGTTGCCGGCACACCTTCGTTTCGGCAAACCCGCGCATCACCTTCAGCCGCCACCACGCCCGCTTCCGCTCTTCCTCATCCTCGATCTGGCTCGCGAAATGTCCGAGCAGCCCGATATCCGAACGCTGCCACAACAGCAGGCAATCCGCCGGCTCTCCGTCGCGCCCCGCCCGCCCCGCCTCCTGGTAGTACTGCTCGAGCGACTTCGGCAGCGACAAATGGATCACCGCCCGTACGGACGGCTTGTTGATCCCGAGTCCGAACGCGATCGTGCCGACCAGCACCGGCCGCTCATCGCTCATCCAGATCTCCTGATTCCGCGTGCGCTCAGGCGCCTCCATCTGTCCGTGATACGGAATCGCGCGAATCCCCCGCCGGTTCAGATTCGCAGTCGTCGACTCGACCGCCCGAATCGTCGGACAGTACACGATGACATTCCGCCCCTTGTGTGCCTCGAGTGCGCCGAGCAGCAGCTTCTCCTGCAGGAACGGATCGACGCACTCGCGGACTATGTAGCTGAGGTTCGGCCGGCGAAAGCTCGTGATGTAGCAGTGCGGGTCGCGCAGGCGCAGCTGCCGCAGAATGTCGTGCCGCACGCGTCGCGTCGCGCTCGCCGTGAATGCCGAGATCGACCGTTGCGGGAAGGCTTCGCGAAGCCGCCACAGCTCGCGATACTCAGGCCGAAACTCGTGTCCCCATTCGGAGATGCAGTGCGCCTCGTCGATCGCGAAGAACGAAATCGGCACGAGCTGCAGCCACCCGATCGTGTCCGCGCGCGCCAGCCGCTCCGGCGAGAGATACAGCAGACGATATGCTCCCGCAGCCGCGTCCCGTATCACCTGCCGCTGCTCGTCGGGCGCCATCGTGCTGTTGAGCGCAGCTGCGCGAATACCAGCCGCCTCGAGATGCGCCGCCTGGTCCTTCATCAGTGCGATCAGCGGCGACACCACAATGCACGTCCCGCCGAGCACGACCGCCGGCAGCTGATAGCAGAGCGACTTGCCGCCTCCCGTCGGCATCACGAGCGCGACATCGTGTCCGCCGACTGTGCTCCGAATCACGCGCTCCTGCAGTGGCCGAAAAGCCTCGTAGCCCCAGTGCCGCCGGAGTATCGACAGAAGATCGGCTTCGCTTGCCTGCACTCAGCTGTTATTTTCGCGTGCGCTGTTTACGCGCGCCCGATCGTTCCTGCCGCGGTAACGCCGAACACGCCCCTGAGGAACCGCAGCCCGTCATATGCGATCGCCTCCGAGCTCGGTGCGAGATCGCGCCAGATGCAGGCTGCCGCCGCGATCTCCCTGATCGTCGAGCCGAAGCTTTCGATCACGACGTACCCGTCGTAGTTGATCTCGCGCAATGCTGCGACCAGGCTCGGCCACTCCACGTGCCCGCTCCCCGGAATGCCGCGATCGTTCTCGCAGGCGTGCACGTGCCTGAGGTGCTGCCCTGCTCCCCGAAACGCCGCGCCGATCTCCTTCTCCTCGATGTTTGCATGGAAGGTATCCCCGAGAATCCCCACGCGCGGGCTGCCGACCTGATCGCACAGCCGGCGCGCGTCCGCCATCGTGTTCAGGAAGTATGTCTCGAACCGATTGAGCGGCTCGATCGCGAGCGTCACGTCATACTGCTCGAGCGCCGGCACTAACCCGCGCAGCTCTTCAACCGCATGCTTCCACTCCTCCTGCGTGCGGCGCCTCCCCGGCAGATATCCCACCGGCGCGCAGAAGGGACCGATGAAGGTCTTCGATCCGATCTCAGCCGTGCGCTCGATGCCCTCGAGCAGAAACTCGCGCGCGCGCCTGCGCACGTCGCTGTCTTCACTTACGAGGCTCGTCTGCCCGATCAGTGCCGAGCAGAAAATGCACTCGAGCCCGGCGTTCTCGATCCCGCGGCGCACATCCGCGGCCGGAAAGCCGCTGAACTCGAAGCGGGCAATCTCCACCGCATCAAAACCATGCTCGCGAAACTGCGGCAGCATGTCGAGGTGCGATTTGTCGAATGCGGCCGTCCACAGCAGCGTGTTGATGCCGAACTTCATGGGCGCGCGGGTCCCTTCCCGATGAACTTCTCGGCATCCGGGTTGCCGGGCCCGAAGTGCTTCAGCATGACAAGGTCCTCCTTGTCGCTGCGGTTGCTCACGACAACGCCATTCTTCGCCGCCGCGGCAGTGACGAACAACTCGTCCCTGGTCATCTGTCCATAACGAATGAGCGCTGGCGTTTCCACTTCGAGCTTGCCGATGCTTCCCCAGCCCTGCACCACAATTAACCCGTACGCCGCCGCATCCCTGATGGTTACACTGCGGCCGGGCAACACCGTCAGCTCCTTCGCCGAGTACCACTTCGTGCCGTAGACGACCCACTTCTCCGAGTAGCCCTCGGCGCGCATCTCCGCTTCAGCCTGAACGCCTGTCGGCTCGTAATGATTGTGTCTGCCGAACTCGGGATCGACGTTCGCATTCCAGTCGAGCATGCTGAT
>DASSSG010000634.1:0-5799 GCA_035708545.1 Bryobacteraceae bacterium
GGAGGTGCGCGGCGTTCGCGATCGCCTCTTTGGTGCCGGACGTAATGTCGCCGCCGTGCCACTTTTTCAGCAGGGGAAAATTGTGCAGAAGCGGAAGACCTCGATCGGTCACGAGTCTGCCGCTGCTGAAATAGCGCAGCCTGGGCTTGCCCTGCAGCGCCTCGATCGCGCCGTCACCGGTGGGCGAACCCATAAGGTCCACGCGTTCGAGCTGATCGCAGAACCGCAGATTGGCCACTCCTGCGTCGGAGATACCGGCTTGCCACGTCATCTCGAACGTCTTCAGATTCGGAAGATGGCGCAGCACCTCGAGTCCGCGATCCGTGAGCTTGCCGCCCGGGTACTCGCTCAGATTCAAATACTCGAGCTGCGGCATGCGCGCCATCTGCAGCAGCCCATCGTCGGTAAGTTCCCGCGAGCCTCCGAGGCTCAGGCTGGTGACATGATCGAGCCCAGCGATGCGCGCGAGCACCGCGTCGCTCATTAACCCGTTCGCCTCCAGCGCGGGAATCCGGCGCTCCCTCATGACACCGATCAGCGCGTCCCACTCCGTGTCCGTCAGCCGGCGGCGCGGCCCGATTCTGTTCTCCTTTGCATCGACCGCATATGGCTCTAAGGGGGACCCGCCGGCAGCGGCGGCCTGCGTCAGCGCAGTCCAACTGCCAAAGCCCGCGTCCTGCGCGATGACGATTTGCGCTTCTTCGAGTCGCAGATAATTGCGGGGCTCGCGGAAAGCGCGCTGCCGAAAGGCGTACACGCGGCGCCAGATCTCCGCCCGCACGTCGTCAAAGCTGAACGAGCGGCCGTAATGCGCATTCAGCCGCGCGAGGGCGGCTGCGTCACCTTCAAACGCATGCACGAAGTCCTCCGCCGCGCGCTGGTATTCGCCCGGTGTGCGCGCCCGCGATGACTGCGGCGCCTCCGGAGTTCCCGCGCCAACCGATTCGAGGAACTCCGCCCAACTGGCGAAGCCGCCTTGCCGCGCGATCAGCTCGCGAGCCTCACCGAGTGTGAGGGGCGGCTTCGCGCCTTCTTCGGCAGCCTGCCGCACGCGATCCACCCGGCGCCCGACGATCGCGCGGACCTCCTCGAACGAGACGATGCGATCAAAGTGCCGCCCGAGGCGATCCAGCGCCTGAGCGTCTTCCGACTGGCAGACCGTCACGAGGTCTTGCGCGAGTTGCTCGTAGACGTTGAGCAGGTGCTCGCGCCGTGCGGTCTCGCCTTCCGGAGCGCCACTGGCGGCGGCATCCAGCAGATCCGCCACCGCGCGCATGCCGCGCTTGCGCGCGACTTCCGCCGCCGTCGATCCATCTTTCCTGTTCCGATAGCTCGCATCGGCGCCGTGCTCGAGAAAAAGCCTGGCGATCTCCAGCGCTTTGTGCTCGTCTTCGGGCAACCAGAAGAGCGGCGTGGTTTGCCATGAAACCTTCGCCAGCCGCGGCTCGGCGGGCAGTATTTCGCGCAGCCGGCCGATATCGCCGATGAACGTGAGATTCCAGACGTCGCGACTGTGCGGTCTCAACAGGTCGATCATTCGCGGGTATTCGTGATACACCGCGAAATCCAGAGGCGTATTGCTGTAGTTCAGCTCGTATGGATCGATCTCAGCGCCGCGGTCGATGAGCAGCTTTGCAACCTGTACGGCATCGTTTGCCACGGCGACATGGAGTGGGCGCTGGCTCTTTTCATCCTCCACTTCGATCGGCGTGCCGAGGTCCAGCAGGAATGCCAGCACATCGGCGCGGTCCTGCCTGGCCGCGGCAAAGATCGCCTTTGGCGACCGCAGGTATTCCGGGTGCCGCGCGAGAATGCGCTGGACTTCGTTGCGATCGAGGCGCAGACAGGCGGAAACAAACTGGTCTTCGTCGTCGAGCAGGACTTCCTTCGGCTCCGCGCCATAGCGCACCAGCAGCTCCGCTATTTCGCGGCGCCCCAGGCGCACCGCCTGCTCGTACAAACTGCGCTGGGCGAACCTCGGGTCGCGTTCCGGCGCGGCGTTGGGATTCGCGCCATGCGCCAGGCACCATTCTGCGAGCTCGATGTCACTGTTCTCGACAGCAGTTCGGAGGTGCCAGCGCGCCCCCGAGCCGTAGCCGCCCTGATCGAGCATGTGCCATTCCGGATCGTTCCAGTCGGCACTCCTCCCGGCCTTCACGGAAAACTCGTACATCAACTTCAGCCACCAGAGAACCTTTCCGTGAAAATGAATGTTGTAAATCACCTGCCCGTCGTACGGCTCGGCGCCACGCTCCAGCAGCAGACGCGCCAGCTCGTCGCGGCGCGGGTGCGGTGGACGCCCCTCTTCTCCTTCGCCGATAACGCCGACGAGCGGAGTGTACCGGCTGTCGCCGGCCACGAAGAAGACATTCGGATCGGCGCCGTGGTCCAGCAGCATCCGCCCGATGGCGGGTGCGTTGTCATTCGCCTTCGCCAGCGGCAGCCGTGTGAAACACAGGTACAGCAGCGGCTCCCAGTTCTTGCCGCCGAGATCCCCCAGGAAATCGAACTGGCCGCCCGCGCCGGAGCGATCGGGACCCGTTGCCGAGCGTTTCGCGTTCGCGAGCTGGGGCCGTTCGCGCAAAATCCGCTCGACTTCCTCGATCTCGCCACACACGACGGCGGTGTAGATGCTCTCGCGCGCGATCCGAGGACTGTGTTCCAGAATGCGCATCGCGGCGTGCCGCGCCATGCGGTGCGCCGGGAAGCCGCGAACGTGATGGTCCGGGCAGGCACATTCAAGAAACCGGGTGACGAGTTGCGCTTGCGTGTCGTTCGCGTGCGCGGCAGCGGCGGCTGCAGTTTCCAGCGCCTGTTTCAGGTGCTTCCAGCTTTCCTGTCCGTACTCGCGCGCGAGCGCGTGTTGAACATCCCGCAACACCGGCCGAGCGGGGGCGCCCGGGTACGCATCCTGCAAACGCTGGCGCGCGTGTGGATTGTCTTCACGGAGCGCCCTGAGCCAGCGCTTCGCTTCCTTTCTCAGATTGTCGAGAGTTGTGGCAGAGGTGAGCTTTCGGTGCATCAAAACCTTCCTTCCGTTGCTGCCCGTATTCCGCTTAGTTCAGGGCCGGAATGAAAGGTCCGGAATTTTCAGGAACAGACATGGGTGGGAGCTTACTCCCTTGCCGCGGAAAGGAGGCGCCCCAGAGCGCGCTGCATGTAGACTCGCACGACGCCGGAGCGCGTGTCAATCAATCCTGTCGCAATCCGTGTTGAGATACGATCCGCAGTACGGAGGCAACCGCGTTGATAACTTTTCTCCTCGCGCTTCTCGCGCTGATTATCGCCGTCATGCACGGTACCGGCCGAGGACGTCAGATACCGCTGTGGGTCGCGGTCGCACTGCTTGCTCTCGGTATGATGATTCCCTGGCTCATCAGCTTGTCACTCCGGTAACGGAGCACGCACTGATACGAAAGGAAAACGTCTGACCGATGATTCGGAAGCTCAAATCGGGCGAGTACCGGCTTTATTCTCGGAAGAAGAATCCGAAAACGGGCAAACGCCGGAACCTCGGCACATTCAAGACGCGCGAGGAAGCCGAGCAGCATGAACGCGCGATTCAGTTCTTCAAACGCCGGTGACCCGAGAACTCAACTCGAGCCCGTCTCCTGCAACGTCCACGCGTCTGTGGCCGTATTGTGCCTGAGCACGTAAACACTCCCGTCATCCGCACGCAGTTTGAAGAACTCACCATCCGGACCGTACCACTGACGCAGAATCTCTTCGACAAAGTACTCCCTGTTACGGACGTGGAACCGCACTGGCCGCTCATCCGCCTTCCGGCCCGAGTAGCACTCGACCCTGACCGGCACCATCACGGACGATCGGCAGCGGTGAGTCGGAGATCGCGGGCTACGCCGCCACGCACGGATGCCACTCCGGATCGGCGTAATGGGTCGCGCAGAACCATCGCGCACAATCCGTACACTGCCGAGAAGCAGGCAGATCGCAGGGTTCATCCCAGGGCGACACAGCCTGGCAGATCTGCGAGCTTGTCTCCGTAGTCGTCGCCATGAGCACTCATTCCTTCCGAGGGACTCCAGGGTGTCAGATTCGCAACTCGGAACTGAGGGCCCCAATCAGCGCCGCTTCGCGGCACGACGCTGGCCTGCGGTCGCCGCCTTCCTGATCAATGACGCGGCCTTCTTCGCATCCTGCGCGGAGTCAAAACCAACCACAGCGGAATATCGCCGGCCGATCACCTGTGCGACCAAGAATGCCATGTTGACTCCTGCGTCCGCAAGCGCCTGGGCGATCGAGTGACCCAATCCCGGCTTGTTGTCGCCCTCGACGAGCAGCGTGGGAATCGATGAGGCTTCAAGCCCCCCGGCCCGGGCGGCTTTCGTCGAAGCCGAACCCGTGACCGGATACAGTTCAATCGCGGCTTTGCGCTCATTGCCGGGGAAGCGATAACCCATGACAACCTGCAGGTCGGCGCCGCTGGTTGCGAACGGTTCGAGCGTTCCCGCCAGAACGCCCGGGTGATTGTCCACTTCTTTTCGCCACAGCGTAATGCTCTTCACGGTCACTGGCATACGTGCGTCCTCCCGCGCCGGTATGCCTGATTATAGGCACATTGCACGGGTTCCTCAGCGAGGTGGCCGATCGGCGATGCGCATTCTGTTGCATGCGATAAGCCGGATGGTTTTCACCAGCTTGCGCACCTCACATTTCGGGACCACTCAACATCCAAAGCTCACTGACTTTCGTAATACCCTCTGTGGGTGATACGATTTCTCGCATCGTGCTACAGGCACCCGGAAAGCTGTTGGCCTCCGCCGCGGCTGCCCTCATGGCCGGCGCGTTCGGTCTTGCCGGACAAACTGCCGAGCCGCAGTCCGGGCCCGCCAGGCCAGCGGCGGAGCAGCCGGTTATCGCGCCAGTGCACACCAGCATCGTGATAACGGCCTCGCCCACCGAGCCGGCCGTGGACCGGCGCGACAGCGCGGTTTTCAGCCGCACCCTGTTCGGCCGTGACGACCAGATCCTGCACGTGCTCGGCGCGGGTATCAATGCGGGCCAGCATGAGGGCGGCGGAAAATCGCTCGAGATCCGCCGGTTCGGTTTCAATCTGGACCACGGCGGGGTGAACGGCGGCTTGAAGATCCTGGTGGACAACGTCCAGCAGAATCAGACGACGCAGGGCCATGGCCAGGGCTATCTGGGCTCACTCAAAAGCCTCTCTCCGGAGCTGGTGCAGGAAATAACGCTCATCAACGGACCGTTCAGTCCCGAATACGGCGATTTCAGCGGTCTGGGCGTTGTACATATCCGTCTTCGCGAGTCTCTGCCGGACAAGCTCACAACGCGTATTCAGGGCGGCTCTTTCGGCACAATGCGAGGTTTCGCCGGCTTCAGCCCTGAGGTAAGGGACGGCGACGCCGTGCTTGCGTATGAGGGTTCCTACACGGATGGCCCGTTCGATAATCCGCTCGGGTATCGCCGCGACAATGTGACCGCGAGCTGGCTGAGGCGCCTGTCGCCGCAAAACACGGTCGGCGTCAAGCTGAACGGCGGCCGTAACGACTTCACCTCTTCGGGACAGATTCCGGTGGATCAGGTGTTTTCCGGTCGCCTGAGCCGGTTCGGCTATCTCGATCCGACGCAGGGCGGGCGGACTCGCAACGGCACGCTTGCCGGCTACTGGCGGCACGACGGGACGGCGGGAGAGGTGCTGAAGCTCGATGGATTCGTGAGCCGATCGCTTTTCGACCTGTTCTCGAACTTCACGTACTTTCTGAACGATCCCGAGCACGGCGACGGCATTCGGCAACACGATTCACGCCTTGTCGAAGG
>DASSSG010000635.1:0-6684 GCA_035708545.1 Bryobacteraceae bacterium
GCAAAACGCAGGCCGGTCCCGAACAATGACAAGTACAGCTGATCGGTTTCAGGACCCATGTCGATTGGCCGTGGCACGATCCCCGGGGGCGTTGTCTCGAAGAGCGGCTCAACTGTCTGGACACCGTTTCGCACTCTCACGAGCACACCCGCGGGCTGTGAGCCGACCATAAACAGTTGCGGCGCCAAAGTCCGAATGTCAACCCTTCCAGTGGAAAACGTACCGACCGCCGACGTGATGGTCACTGTGGCAGTTCCGACAGCAGTACCCTCTGGAACGACGTAGTTGATCTGCCGGGGTGAGACGAAGAGCAGGGGCGCTGCGCGTTCTGAACCGCCCGCATCGCGTATTTTGAGGGTCGTGCCGCCGAGCGAGGCGGGCGGGTTGCGTGGGTCACCCATCACGGTCGATGTGGCGAAGAACCCTCCACAACCGGCGACTGTGGCGATCGACTCCACAGCGGGAGAGCCCCATGGCACGACCGCATTGCCGACGGGCAGCATGAGAGTGTTGCTGTTCCGACCGGCGACGTCGAGCACCGTTTCGTGATAACCATCGCCCGGAGGAACTCGGAAAGCAACGTCGTAAACGCCGGCCTGCGAACTCAGCACCGACTGCACTATCTCCGCCGATCGACCGCCAACTGTGACGGCCGGCCTGACGAGCGTGGAAGAATCGCCACCGGACACGCTACGACCCAGTCCCACCGCACGCACGGTGAGGACGTCCCCGGGCCGCGCTGTATCGCTCCCGGTCGCGCCGTAGCAATTCACGGCTCTTCCCGATCTGAAGAAGCCGTCGAACAGCGCGGGAGCGTACTCATCCAGCATTATGACGAATGGCGACGAAGAACCGCGGCTCGTCCTGACGACCACCGGGGCTTCGCCGGGGAGCAGCCCCATGGGTGCAACGATCAAGAGGTACTCCGACCCGTCGAGCTCCGCGTCGGCGTACCCAAGCACCACTGACTGCTGGTCGCCGATCTCGACTGTTGCGTTCGAGCTGAAGTTGGATCCGATCACCCAGGCACGGACGCCCGGCGCGAGCCCAGCCCTGGCGGTCACGTAGTTCTGGACGGCCGTCACAACCGGCGTCTGGGCGAGCGCCTGATGACCGATCGATGCTCCGGTGGTAACGAAGAACGCAATGCTTAGAATCACCGATTGCATGTGGCAAACTCTGCCACCGATGGACGCCCGCGAGTAAGGTTTCTACCGTGTTTAACATCAATGCACAGCCGCGTTTTCAGGTGCTTAGAAGGGTGCACACTTTCCGTCGCCCGTCGTGACACCTCACGCATTCACCTGCATTACAATCAATGGGACCTCGGGGATTCCTCATGCCTGTCGGCCCCGGAACTGATCACGACAAGAGCGCGGCCGTACCCAAAGCGCAGGTCCGGCGCCAGTTAGAACGAATTCTGGCCAGTGAGACTGTGTCGAGATCGGAGAGGTTGAGCCGGATGCTCCGGTTCCTCGTGGAGGAGACTCTCGCGGGACGCGGGGCCACGCTTAAGGAACAGGTCCTCGCCTGCGAGCTCTATGGGCGGAGTACCGAATTCGTTGCCGCCGCCGACCCCGTAGTGCGCGTGGATGCACGACGCCTGCGAGACAAGCTCCGCGAATACTATTCCGAGTTCCCACAGGACGAGGTACTGATCACGCTGCCCCGCGGCGGGTACGTTCCATCGTTTCAATGGACTTCGCAGGCGAGTAGTGGGAAAAGTGCCGGTGCAGGTACGCTTGAACCTGAGCAAGCTTCGAAGCCGCCTGCCGCAGCGAGGACCTGGCTCTGGTTGGCTGTCGGCAGCGTGACAGTGCTTGCTGGTGTGGGCATCGCCATCTGGTCGGCGACACAGCCGAGCACGGCCGACGCTCCTCAGACGCTTGTGCCGCTGACGTCGTCTCCGGGTAACGAATGGTGGCCATCCTTGTCTCCCGACGGCGAGTTCGTGGCATTCCTTTGCCCCGGAGCAGATCCGGACTCCTCGTCCGACATTTGCGTTAAGCCGGTGGGATCCGAGACGATACACCGCGTTGTGGCGACTTCGGCCGCGGAAGGCTCTCCAGCGTGGTCTCCAGACGGACGGGAAATTGCGTTCGCTCGTGCCGCGCGCGGGAAAGAGCAAGGTATCTTCATCGTTTCGCGAGTCGGCGGAGCCGAACGGAGGGTTTCCGAAACCGGTACAGCCGTCGCCTGGACACCCGGTGGGCACTCGGTTTTAGTCCGCGACCGCCTCCACGAGGAACCTGCCCCGTCGGCCATTTTCGAGGTGGACCTGCGCAGTCTGCGGCGCCGGCGCGTGACGGAGCCGGGATTGGGGGGCGGCGACTGGTACTTCGATGTGTCTCCGAATGGTGAAAAGGTCGCGTTCATCCGATACCAGCGGCCTGGAGTGAGTGACCTATATGTGGCACCGATGATCGGAGGCGAGCCGCGACGGCTCACCGAATGGAACACGATCCTCTTCGGTCCAGCGTGGACGCCTGACGGCAAAGAAATTGTCTACGCGGTTAATGATCGTCTATGGCGTATTTCAGCGGCAGCCTCTAAGCCTGGGACCGGGGTGGAGATCCCGGGCATCCCGGAACCGGCCCGCCACTTGTCAATTTCGCGGCCCAGACTAAGAGAATCAGCAAGATTGGCTTTTTACACGCCGAGGGAACAGATCACATTGCGGAAGGTAGACCTGAGGACAGCAGGCTCGGGCGGGATTCTCGGCGGGATCGTGCCTGTTGCAGCTTCGAGCCGCAGAGATATTCCGGGGCCTTTTTCGCCCGACGGCGCCAGCGTCTCTTTCACCTCGACGCGGGCGAGCACCGACTACGAACTGTGGGTCGCTGCCAGCGACGGGCGTCATCCCAGACAGGTCACCTCCATGGGTCCGAACACGCTGATGATGGCGCACGCCTGGTCACCCGATGGCAGGAAAGTCCTGTTCGAAGCCGCGGTTGAGGGTAACAGCGATCTCTACGTCATTTCGGCTGAAGGTGGCGTCCCCATCCGGCTGACGTCCAGCCCTGCGATTGAAGGGCTTGCCGATTGGTCCAGAGACGGCCGCTGGATCTACTACACGAAGGTCAGTACAGGGATGCGCGGCGAGATCTGGCGCATTCCGGCGGAGGGTGGATCAGGCGAGCAGATCATGCAAACCGCCGGAAGTGCGCCCCAGTTGTCGCCTGATGGCCGGCACATCTACTACCTGGATCGGCCACCAGACGGTGGCGTCAGCGGACGGTTGATGAGAATTCAAGTTGACGGCAAAGCCCCGGCAGTCGTCGATGACAATATATATCCTTTTTACTGGTCGGTAGCAGACAACGGCATTTACTTCCTGCGAGAAGAAGGAGGACGGCACTCGATTCACCTGTACCGTTTTGCCGGCGAAAAGACTCAACCAGTCGGTACGCTGCCATTTCGACTCGCCTATTTTCCGCGAGGCCCAGGACGCCTCACGGTCTCACGCGAGGGTCGATGGGCGTTGGTCAATGTTGCGGATCGGCGAGAAGGCGATCTCATGTTGCTGGATAACTTCCGCTGAGCAATCAAAACTCGTAGCGCAGTGCGATCTGCACGATACGGGGACCGCCCGAGTCGCCGCCGATCGGAACACCATTGGTCCGTGCGGTCGCGCTGATTCTTCCAGAAGTTCCGGGGTTCGTCAGGTATGCCGCGGGGTTCGCGAAGTTGGGCCTGTTGAGCAGGTTGTAGGCCTCGGTGCGAAAAACAACGGACTGCCGCTCGCTTATGCGGAGTTTCTTCGCAAGTGAGACATCGATGTTGAGCCAGCGTGGCCCGCGGAATGCATTGCGCCCGGGATGAGCCGATCTCCCCTGCTTCAGGCGCTGAGAACCTCGCGATATTCGTGGTTGCGTGACGGAGTGCCCGCCTGCGCTGTGTCCACATGTCTACCGGAGGTTTGGTTAGAGATCGTTATCTGGGATTTTCGGGATATTCTCGGAACTTACTGATGTGGAAGGAGTTCTGGTTGCGGGGGAAGGATTTGAACCTTCGACCTTTGGGTTATGAGCCCAACGAGCTACCAGACTGCTCCACCCCGCACTGAGATCCTACCAAAGCCGCGCCTGCACCGGCAACCCGCAGCGCAGCGCATTTCACCGGTGAATTGCCTCCGCCCTCCGCGCTAACGACGGCCGTACAAAGTCCGCGGCACCGTCCTATAATGGATTGCTGATATTCCGTCTGAAGCCGCGCGAACACGGCCCTGCCGCGCTGCCGTTCGCTTCCGACAGGGGAATGGCTATGATTCTGCGTGAGCTCGCCGCCACGCGTCCGGTGCTCACCGACGGCGCGTGGGCCACTGAGCTCCAGTGCTTCGGTCTGCCGCCCCGGGACTGCCCCGATGGCTGGAATCTGCTCCAGCCGGATGTCGTGCGCGAGGTCGCCCGCTCATACGTGGACGCCGGCAGCCGAGTCATTCTGACCAACACCTTTCGCGCCAACGCAATCAGTCTCGCTGCCTGGCGGCTGGAGGACGCTGTCGCCGAGATCAACCGCGCGGGCGCCGGACTGTCGCGCGAAGCTGCCGGAACCCGCGCGTATGTTTTCGGCTCGATTGGCCCGACCGGCGAGCAGGTCGCCCTGAATCACCTCCGCCGCGAGGCCGCGTATGCCGCCTTCGCTGAACAGGCCGCCGCGCTCGCCGCGGGTGGCGTCCACGCGCTGCTGCTCGAAACGTTCAGTGATCTCGAAGAAGCTCATATCGCTCTCCGCGCGGCCCGCACCACCGGTCTGCCCGCCATCGTCTCCTTCGCTTTTCCCGCCGGGGCGAATCAGGACCGCACCACGACGGGCGCCACGCCGGAGCAGGTTGCCCACGCCATGACCGAGGCCGGCGCGGACGCGGTTGGTGCGAACTGCGGCGCGATCGAAGCCTGTATCGGGGTGTGCCGCCGAATGCACAGCGCGACTCACCTGCCCCTGTGGATGAAACCGAATGCCGGCATGCCCGGCATGGCGAGCGAGCGATTCGCAAGTCACGCGCGATCTGTCATCGATGCAGGCGCCACCTTCCTTGGCGCCTGCTGCGGATCCGGCCCCGGTCTCATCCGCGTGCTCGCGGAGATGCTGGCCGCACGAATGGAGGCGTGCCATGCGCATCAAGGTCATTAGTTGTGACGTTCTCTATCGCGAGCTGTGCAGCGCCGCCTCACGCTCGCCGCATCAGGTGGACGTGCAGTTCCTGCCCAAAGGGTTGCACCAGCAGGGCTGCCGTCCCATGCGTTTCAAGCTGCAGGAGGAGATAGATAAATCGAGCGGCCCCAGGTACGACGCCATCGTGCTCGGTTATGCGCTCTGCGGCAACGGCACCGTCGGTCTGACTTCGCGGAGCGTGCCGGTGGTCATACCTCGCGCGCACGACTGTACGACTGTTCTGATGGGCGGCCTGGAGTCCCATCAGCAGTACATGGCGGCGAACTCCCGCGTGTTGTTTCGCTCGACTGGCTGGCTCGAGCGCGATACCGATGTGGATCAGATCAAGTCCGAGCTCGTGCGCGGCCGCGCCGGCGCGGGATACACCCTCGAGGATCTGGTCTCGCGCTACGGCGAGGAGAACGGCCGCTATCTGTACGAGCAGTTCTCCAGTTACGAACACTCGTTTCGCCAGCTGACGTTCATTGAGACCGGAGTTGAGCCGAGCCGGAAGTTCGAAGCTCTGGCGAGGGCCGAGGCGGCCCGCCGCGGGCTCGACTTCGACAAAGTGCCGGGCAGTATGCGCCTGTTCGATGCGATGGTCTCCGGCGACTGGAGCGTCGAAGATTTTCTCGTCGTGCCGCCGGGCCACCGCGTGGTCGAGAAATTCGACGGGACGCTGATCGGAATCGAGAAGGCTCGGCCGTGATCGCGCGCGGTGGCGCGCTGTTCCTGGTTGTCACCGCTGCCGCAGCCCAGCCGGCATACGAATTCAAGACGCCCGCTTTTCACCTGAGCGTCGCGCGTGACGGCGCTGCCATCCGTATCGAGCGCCGCGGCGAAATCGTTCTCCAAAGCGCCGATATGTGCTTCGATACCGGCGCGGCCACTACGGGCCGCGCGACGAAGCTCGTCTGGGAGCAGCCCGACGGGCTTTCGATTACGTTCCTGTACGACACCACGTATGAGGGAGCGAATGTGATGATGCGCCTCGAACCCGCGGTCGACCGCATCCGCGTGCGCGCCTGGGTCCTGCACAGCGGCGGCCGTCTCACACCGCTCGTCCGCTACAAGCTCGCGCCGTCCGGCTACTGGTATGGAGGTGGTTTTCAGGGTTGGCGCGCTCCGCAGACGTTTCCGCTGAACAACGCGCGCATTTCGCGAAAGTGGTTCCTTGCGGAAGGGAACACACAGGGCACCCCTGCCTGGTACGCGACCAACGGCGTTGCGCTCCGGGTTCGCACCGAGCACGATCTGCGTTACGAGATCGCGGATGGAGCGCTCGCGTTTGAGGTTCCCGCGGAGTCTGCCGTCAGCTATGACATCCTCGTCGCGCGCAACATCCGCCAGGCCGTGGATGCGATCGCGAGCGACATCGGCTGGGCGAAAAGCACGCCGCCGGCGGATTACTTTCGGCTTCCCATCTACACAACCTGGGTCGAGCACAAGGTCGATACGTCCCAGGAGAAGGTCCTCGAATTCGCCCGCAATATTCGCACACACCGGCTCCCCGCGGGAGTGCTGGAGATC
>DASSSG010000636.1:0-3350 GCA_035708545.1 Bryobacteraceae bacterium
GGGGCGAACGGCTGCCGTTTGCGCAGGAGGACATACGGTGGCACGGGCACGCGCTGGAGTGCCGGATCTACGCGGAAGATCCGGACAACCAATTCTTCCCGTCACCGGGGAAGATCACGCGCATCTACCGTCCGGTCGGGCCGGGCATCCGCATTGACTCGGGCGCCTATGCCGGCTGGACGGTGCCCATGGAGTACGACCCGCTGCTCGCGAAGATGGCGGTCTGGGCCGAAGACCGGCCGGCCGCGGTCTCACGCATGTTGCGCGCGCTCGAAGAATA
This sequence comes from Bryobacteraceae bacterium, assembly GCA_035708545.1. Taxonomy (GTDB): domain Bacteria; phylum Acidobacteriota; class Terriglobia; order Bryobacterales; family Bryobacteraceae; genus DASSSG01. The sequence goes on from DASSSG010000636.1 coordinate 281, forward strand.
CTCTGTCGGGGGAATCAAGACCAACGTGTCGTTCTTCCGCGACATTTTTGCCGACGAATGTTTCCAGGCGGGCGAGCTGCATACCGGCTTCATCGACGAGTTCTTCGCCCGCCGCGACGCGGCACGGCTGCCCGTCGCCGATTCGGAAGCTGAAGCCGCCGCCGCGCTGGTCGCGCTTCTCCACACGAACAAGCGGCAATCGAACCGCACCGCCGCCAGTCCGCCGGTGTCGAAATGGAAGCTGGGCCGGCTGTAGTGCCCGGGCAGCCCTCTCAGGCAGCGGCGGGCTCCCACTCCTGCAGTTTTAATCCATAAAACCGCACTGCCGTGGCGCCAATGATTTCCGCCCGAACGGGTGACGGAATCGGCCCGTGCGTTTGCGTAAACGTCGCCAGCACACGTTTCCAGCTCATGCCGCCGGCGAGCTTGCAGACCGGCCAGTCGCTGCCGAACATCATCCGCTCCGGCGGAAACAGCCGCATTACGTGATGCAGATACGGCCGCAGGTGTTCCGGCGCAAGCCGATCGCCTGCCTCCGTGACCATGCCCGACAGCTTGACGTGCATGTGGCCGATTTGCGCGACCTTCTCGAGATCCGCCGCCCAGCCCTCGAGCGAGCCGGTCGCGACAGGGGGCTTCGCTATATGATCGATGACCAGCGGCAGCGAGGGCACGCGGTCGACTAACTCCCGCACAACCGGCAGATGGCGCGGGCGGACGAGCAGATCGAACGGAATCCGCCTCCTTTCGAGCTCGCGCAGACCCCGCAGGACTTCAGCGCGCAACAACCAGCGGTTGTCGGGTTCGTCATCGACGGGATGCCGGACGCCGCGAAATTTCGGACGCCGCTGGAGCTGATCGAGACGATCGCCGAGGCGCGGGTCGGTCAGATCTACCCACGCCACGACGCCGAGCATGAATGAATGCTGATCGGCCAGATCAAGCAGCCAGTCGGACTCGCCGTCCTCCGTGCTCGCCTGCACTGTCACCGCTCCGTCGAACCGGTTCTCGCGCAGCACGGGCGCCAGATCCTCGGGCAGAAAATTTCGGCGCAACTCCGCGGGCATCCAGGGATACGCAAAGCGCCTGACGTCCCAGAAGTGCTGGTGTGCGTCGACGCGGGGTCCCGTCACCTGTGTCCCATACTAATGGGTGAGCAGCGCGCGTAAGCATCGGCTCTGAATACTCGAATGTCCAGCGACATCGCCATCCGCACGCGCGGCCTCACGAAGGTCTTCCGGAGCCGGTTTGGTCGCCGCGAGGTCCGGGCGGTCGACGGCATCTCGCTTGACGTGCCGCGCGGCACGACCTTCGGCCTCCTGGGGCCGAACGGCGCGGGCAAAACGACCTTTGTGAAGCTGCTCCTCTCCGCCGTCCACCCCTCGTCCGGCTCAGCCGCGATATTCGGGCGCGATTCGCGCAATCGGAACGCCCGCCGGCCAGTCGGGTACCTGCCCGAGAACCACCGCTTTCCGACTTACCTTAACGGCGCGGGCATGCTCGACTTTTACGCCGCTCTCTCCGGCATGCCGGCACGCGACCGCGCGGGCCGCGTTGCGGAGCTGCTCGATCTCGTCGATCTCGGGCGCTGGGCCGGTGTGCGCCTGCGGAAGTACTCGAAGGGCATGCTCCAGCGCCTGGGCCTCGCTCAGGCGCTGATGCACCGGCCGGCGCTGCTGATTCTCGACGAGCCGACGGACGGTGTCGATCCGGTCGGCCGCGCGCTCATCCGCGAGATTCTTGCCGACCTGGAGCGGCGCGGGGTGACGATCTTCCTCAACTCGCACCTGCTTGGCGAGGTCGAACTGTTCTGCCGGCAGGTCGCGATTATCCATCACGGCCGTCTCGCGCTGACGGGCAGTGTGAAGGATCTGACGACCGGCAAAGGCTACTGCGTGACCGCCATGAAAGTTCCACCGGCGATCCATGATCGCCTTCGGGGCGAGTCCACGCACGACACCGTCAGCAGTTTCCGATTCAACACGCGGGAAGAGGTGAACCAGGCCATTGACGCGCTGCGTTCCGCCGGCGCCGAAATCGAGTCCGTCGCTCCGAGCACGAGCACGCTCGAAGAGGTCTTCCTGCGTACCGTCCAGGCAGGTTCCCGTGAATAGCGTGACGGCGGCGCTCATCCGCGATACCTTTCGCGAGGCTTTGGCGCGGCGCGTCTTCTGGGGACTGTTCGCGCTCTCGACACTGATGATCCTGTTTATCCTGTTCCTGCTGCGGATCGACATTGTCGAGGGAGCCGTCAGCACAGTCGGAATCTTCGGCACTTCGCTGAGCCGCCGCATCTGGAATCCCGAGCGTCTGGTGAACCACGCGCATGCCGCGGTGGCTGCGTTCCTCTACACTTTCGGCATGCTGCTCGCCCTGTTCGCGTCGGCCACGCTGGTTCCGAGCATGCTCGAGCCCGGCCGTATCGAGCTGCTGCTCTCGAAGCCGCTTTCCCGCCCGCAACTGATCCTCGGCCGCTATGTCGGCAATCTGCTCGTCATCGCCGCAAACATTACGTGGCTGTTCGCCGGCGTCTGGGTGATTCTCGGCTGGAAGACGCATGTCTGGCACACGGGTTTTCTATATGCAATCCTGACGACAATCGCTGCCTACGCCGTGCTGCTGGCGGTTATCGTGCTGGTGGCGGTGGTATGGGAAAGCGCCGCGCTGGCGACCATGATCCCGGTGGCTCTGGTGATCATGAGCCCGATCCTGGCCCAGCGCGACACCATGGAAAAACTGCTCTCCTCCGATTTATCGCGGCTGATTTGGAACGTCTTCTATTACGTGCTGCCAAAAATCTACGAAATCGGCTGGATCACGCGCCGCTTCACGTTCGGCCAGCCGATTCAGGACTGGATGCCGCTGTGGTCCTCGGCCGCTTTCGGAGCCGCGACGCTCATGGCCGGGATCTGGATCTTCGCGAGGCGAGATTTCTGAATGCGAGCAGCTCTGACGGTGCTCCTTGTTCTCGCGGCAGGCGGCTGCACGCGCCAGCCGACCGGGACGGTTTTTATCGATCCCGCCTTTCCCCCGCTGATCCCTGACGACACCGTCTTTCTGAGTGGCATTC
>DASSSG010000637.1:0-10827 GCA_035708545.1 Bryobacteraceae bacterium
GGATGCATGACTTGATGCAGTCCGGGTCGGCGCCCGCATTCATGTGCTTGTGCTCGATACCGCACATCGAGTCCGTGATGATTCCGGTAAACGATCCGATAGTAGTGTTGGCAAGCAGCACGGCGGCGCTGGCCAGCAGAAGAATAATGGTTTTCATTGAGGGCTGTCCTTCTTAGATGAGTAGATCGTCATGCGGGCCGCATTGACGGCCCGCCACAGCTCCTGATACTGCTGCTCTGAAATCGGCACTTTGAGCTGAAACCTGAATTCGCGTGGACTCCGTGTCCACCCTGCACGCTCGAGCGTGTAGACCGTGAGCTCGTATGGATTCGCCGATGACACACTGTCGATCAGCTCGATCGGCCACGAACGGCTCGCCGCCCGCGCAGCACTGGTGAACAGCAGGTGGTCTCGCGTAAGCGCCAACTCGCCCTGCGGCCCGCCGAAGCGCTCGTGCAGCTTCACCGGGATCCGCCAGACCGCGGCCGTGACCTTTTCGGGCACCGCGGACACGAACTTCGCGCCGAGCCGCTGGCGGAACGTGGCCAGAGACTCGGCCGGTATCTTCCCGGTGAGCACGTACGCCTCGTCGCGCCCCGCCTGCCACTTCCGGTCGCGGTAGCTCAGGATGTGCACGCGGTCGGGCTCAACCGTGAGCTGCTGGATGTCCTCCCAGGTCCAGCTGCGGTTATGGCTCGGTTCGCCGCGCTCCTCGAAAGCGATGCCCACGTCGTGGACACTCAGCGTGCCCGCTCCGGTCTTCCGGAGGTGATCGTGCTCGACGTGGAACGTCAGGATGCCTGCGAGCGCAAAGAGGGCTTCAATTCCCAGTGCCATTTCCAAACCTCGTAGATCGCCGGATAGACCAGCAGTTCGAGCACGAAGCTCGTCAGAATGCCGCCGATCATCGGAGCGGCGATCCGTTTCATCACGTCGGCGCCCGTCCCTGTGGACCACATGATCGGAATCAGTCCCATGAACATGCACGCTACGGTCATAAACTTCGGCCGGATTCGCTTTACCGCGCCCTCGAGGATCGACTCCTCCAGGTCGCGCAGGCTGTTCAAACGGCCCTCCGCCTTCCACCGTTCGTGCGCCAGGTCGAGATACAGCAGCATGAACACGCCCGTTCCCGCATCGACGCCCATGAGCGCGATGAGCCCGACCCAGACACCGATCGACATGTTGTAGCCGAGCAGCCACAGCAGCCAGATGGCGCCCACCGCCGAAAATGGCACGGCGAGCAGGACGATCATCGTCTTTGCCACCGACCGCGTATTCAGATACAGAAGCATCAGGATGAGGAACAGCGTCAGGGGAAGAACAACGACCAGCTTGTTCTTCACGCGTTCCATCGCCTCATATTGGCCGCTCCACTGGATCGTGTAGCCGGTGGGCAGGCGTACGTGAGTGCGAACCAGGCTCCTGGCCTCATCGACGTAGCTGCCTACGTCGCGGCCGGCTACGTCGACGTAGACGTACGCGGTCAACAATCCGTTCTCATCGCGGAGCATCGCCGGACCTGAGCGCATCCGGATTTCGCCCAGCTGCGCAATTGGAATCTGCATCTGCCCGCCCATAACCGGAACCAGCACGCGCTGGAGCGCGTTCACGTCCGTGCGGAAATCCTGGTAATAGCGGACGTTCACCGGGTAGCGCTCCCGGCCTTCGACCGTGGTCGTGACGTTCTCGCCGCCGATGGCGTTCATGACGACTTCCTGCACGTCCGTGATCGAGAGGCCGTAGCGCGCAAGCTGGTCACGGTTCCAGTCGAAATCGAGGAAGTAACCGCCGCCGGTCCGCTCGGCGAAAACGTTCCGGGTCCCAGGGACGCTCGGCAGGAGCCGTTCGATGTTGCGGCCAATGCGGTCGATCTCATTCACATCCGCTCCGAAGATCTTGATGCCGACCGGGGTCCGCACGCCCGTCGTCAGCATGTCGATGCGGCCCTTCACAGGCATGGTCCATGAGTTCGAGGCGCCCGGCAGCTTCAGCGCTTCATTCATCCTGTTGACGAGCTCTTCCGTCGTGATCTTCTCGGGCCACTGATCGTGCGGCCTGAGCACGACAACCGTCTCCATCATCGAGAGGGGCGCCGGATCGGTTGACGTATCGGCCCGTCCTGCCTTGCCCAGCACCGATCGCACCTGCGGGAAGCTCTTGATGATCCGGTCCTGCACTTGCAACAGCTTCTGCGCTTCCGCGATCGAGATGCCCGGGAGCGTCGAAGGCATGTACAACAGCGTGCCCTCGTCGAGCGGCGGCATGAACTCGCTGCCGAGCTGCTGGTAAACCGGAATGGTTATGAGCACGATCGCCGCAGCGCCTCCGATTACCAGCCATTTCCAGCGCAGCGACCACGCGGCGAACGGCTCGTAGACCGCAATGAGAATGCGGCTGATCGGATGCTTTTCTTCCGAGTGAATCCTGCCGACCAGCACCGCGTTTGCGGCGCGCGCGAGCCACCGCGGCCGGAAGCTGAAATTCCTGGCGTGCGTGAACAACAGACGCAGCGCGGGATCCAGCGTGATCGCGAGCAGCGCCGCAACCACCATGGAGATGTTCTTGGTCCAGGCGAGGGGTTTGAACAGCCGGCCCTCCTGTGCTTCGAGCGTCAGTACCGGCAGGAAGCTGACCGCGATGACGAGCAGCGCGAAGAAGCTCGGCCCGCCGACTTCTTTCACCGCCTCGACGATGACGCGGTGATAGTCGCGCCTGCGGCCCTCCCGCTCCCACTCTTCCAGCTTCTTGTGCGTCTGCTCCACGACCACAATCGCGGCATCCACCATCGCGCCGACCGCGATCGCGATGCCGCCGAGCGACATGATGTTGGAGGTGATACCCATCAGCTTCATGGGAATGAAGCTGATGATGATCGCGGCCGAGATGGTGATGATCGGGATGATCGCGCTCGGGATGTGCCAGAGGAAGATGAGGATCACCAGCGAGACGATGATCAGTTCTTCCGTGAGTGTGTGTTTCAGGTTCTCGATGGAGGCGAGGATCAGCTCGCTGCGATCGTATGCGGACACGATCTTTACCCCGGGCGGCAGACCGGGCTGAATCTCCTCGAACTTGTGCTTGACCGCGTTGATGACGTTGAGCGCGTTCTCGCCCTGGCGCATCACCACGATGCCGGAGACGACGTCGCCCTCGCCATTCCAGTCCGCCACGCCGCGGCGAATGTCGGGCCCGAGCGCGACGTCTCCGATATCGCCGATCGTCACCGGCGTGCCGGACATCTGATTGGCTTTGACGACGATCTTCTCGAGGTCGGCGGTCGACTGGGCGTAGCCGCGTCCGCGCACCATGTACTCGGCGCCGGAGAACTCGACCAGGCGCCCGCCGACGTCGGCGTTGCCTTTGCGCACGGCTTCAACAACCTGCATCGGCGCGATGCCGAAAGCGGCGAGGCGATTGGGATCGAGCTTGACCTGATACTGGCGCACGAAGCCGCCGAGCGGAGCAACTTCGGCTACACCCGGCACAGAACGGAGCTGATAACGGAGGAACCAGTCCTGCACGGACCGAAGTTCGGCCAGCGACCGCTTGCCGCTCGTGTCGATGAGCGCATATTGATACACCCAGCCGAGACCCGTGGCGTCCGGCCCGAGCTCGGTCTGGACGCCCTGAGGCAGGCGCGGCAGGACACTTTGCAGATATTCGAGGGTGCGTGAGCGTGCCCAGTAGATGTCCGTGCCCTCCTCGAAGATCACGTAGACGAACGAGTAGCCGAAGTCGGAAAATCCGCGCACATTCTGCACGCGGGGCGCGCCGAGCAGAGACGTCACGATGGGATACGTGACCTGATCTTCGATGATGTCCGGCGAGCGGTCCCAGCGCGACAGCACGATCACCTGGGTATCGGAGAGGTCGGGAATCGCGTCGAGCGGCACGTTGTACATCGACCAGATGCCCGCCGTGATCGCGAAGGCGATCAGTATGAAGACAATGAACTTGTTCGCCGCGCTCAGTTCAATAATTCGGTTGATCATGGGGATTGCCGCCTCGGCTGGTGCGGGTGGCCTCCTGAGCCGGCGGCCGGCTCGTTCGGCCCCGACGTCTTCGCCTCCGGGATCAGCGCTGCCTGTGGAGTCGCGGCCGCTTTCATCTGCGACTCGGAATCAATCAGGAAATTGCCGCTGACCACGATGCGCTCGCCCGCGCGCAGGCCGGAGACAATCTCGATGCGATCACCAAAGCGCGCGCCGCTCTGCACTTGTCGCGGTTCGATGGCGCCGTTGCCGCGATCGACATAGACGGTCTTGCGCATTCCCGTGTCCATTACCGCCTCTGCCGGCACGCTCAGGGCAGCCGCCCGCCCCATGCGGAAATCGACATCGACGAACATGTCGGCGCGCAGCCGCAATCCCGGGTTCGGGAGATCGAGCCGGACCTTCAGCGTGCGCGTCTGTGGATCGACCTCGGGCAGGATGTGCGAGACGCGCGCGGTGAGCGAGCCACCACCCGCGCTGGTAAGCGTCACTGTCGCCGGGGTGCCCACACGCACGTTCGGCGCTTCATACTCGAACACGTCGGCCAGGACCCAGACGCGCGACAGATCCGCAATCGTGTACAACTCCATCTCCGGCGTGATCTTCATCCGCGGGAAGACCTTGCGCTCGGTGATCACTCCGGCGACCGGCGAGTAGATGGTGACGGTGCGGACAGCCTTGCCGGTCCTGCGCACCTCCTCGATCTGCGCAGGGGAGATGTCGAACAGTTCGAGACGGCGGCGCGAGGCCTCAATCAGCGAATCGGTGTGCGAGCTGACTCCGGGAACGGTGCTGCCGGCAAGCATGTCCCGGCTGCGCAGCGCGAGCAGATACTCCTGCTGCGACGCGAGCATCTCGGGGCTGTAGATGGTCAGCAGCGGCTCGCCTCGCCGCACCGGCTGCGAGACATGATCGGCGAAAAGCTGTTCCACCCAGCCTTCGATCTTCGAGTTGATGCGCGAGATTCGCGTCTCATCAAACGCGATCCGACCGACAGCACGGATCGTGTGCTCCGCGCGCGCGGATTCGACCGTGCCGAACCTGACGCCGATAAGCTGCAGCCTCTCGGCGCTGACATTGATGGTGCCCGGCACGGGTTCCTCGTACACGGGGACCAGATCGTTGCCGGTTTCGGGATTGATGCCGGGCTTGTCGGAACGGTAGTTCGGGTCCTGAGGGTCGCGGTACCAGGCGATCTTCTTCTGCGTTTGGTTGCCGGCTCCGGGTTCGTCCGCGTACACGGGCTCGAGCCGCATCCCGCAATCGGGCGCGATGCCCGGCTTGTCCGACTTGTAACTCGGATGCATTGGGTCGACCCAGTAGAGAATCCTGCGCCCGCCCACGCCGGATTTGGAGGCGGGCTCGGACGTGCCGTGTCTCGCGTACCAGTAACCGCCGCCGAATCCGGCCGCGATCAGAAGAGTACCGAGAACGACGAGGACCGCTTTCATTCCGCGCCTCCGCTCTGCGTCGCCGCCATGGCGACGGCCGGCGGCGCTTTTCCTGATATATGGGTCAACTCCATGCCCGACATCTCCTCGAGCCGCGCCAGCGCCATGTGGAAGTTCTCCATCTGTGCGTGGTAACTCATCTCGTACTCGACGCTGCTCATGAAGTTCTGCAGAACCGGCATGAAATCGGCGGTTCCGGCCTGGTAAGTCGCCAGTCCGCTTTCGACGGCGAGATTCGACTGAGGCAGCAGCGTATTCGAGTAGACGTTCAGGAGGCTGAGCGCTGTTTGTGCCATCTCGTAGTCCTCGCGAAGCTTCGCCGCGAGCGTCTGCTGCGTGGCCTCATAGGTGCGCCGCGCCGCGCTCAGAGCGTACGACTGTTCGGTCACCGCAGCGCGCTGTTTCCGGCCCCGGATGGGCACGCTCGCGTCAAGACGGAACATGTACATGCTGGGCATGGCGCCCATGTTGTAGTAGCCGGCGGTGACCGCGAGATCGGGGTACCAGTCTCTGCGCGCGCTGTTGACGGCGGCTTCCGAGCGTTCGATCATGCGCTGGTCCCTGACGAGCATCGGGGCGTTGTCGCGCGCGAAGTTCAGAATCTCCTCGAACGGCGGCAGGGTCTCGTGAAGCTCCGCCTCGACCGGCGGCGGCACGGGTGTTCCGGGCGCTCGATTCAGCGCCGCGTTGAGCTCCGCTTCGGCGATGCGGCGCCGCGAGTCGAACTGGAGGCGCTGGGTCTCGAGCACCGAGAGCTGCGTCTGCGCGCGCAGGATCTCCTGCTGCATCGCCTTGCCGACGCTGTATCGCGTTTCGGTCACCTTCAACATGCGTGTGAGCACGGTGGCATTACGGGCGAGGACGTCCTGCATCGCATACACGTGCTGGAGCCGGTAGAATGCCTGCTTGAGACGCGAGAGCACGGCCAGTTGCGCCGCCTGATATGACTCCCATTCCGCCTGCGCCTCCTTATTTGCCATTTGCACGCGAAGGCCCAGCTTGCCGGGATACGGAATGGGCTGCGTCACCATGACACCGATGTTGGCAACCGGCTCGCGGCCGAGTCCGGCGCCGGGCCATGGCGCGCCGGATGAATTCCAGCCGAGGCCGATCATCGGGTCAGGCAAAGCCCCCTCACCGCGCGCCCGCTGGAGTGCCGCTTCGAAACGCTTCTGTGCGGCGCGAATCTCGGGGTTCCGCTCGATTGCTTCCTGAACGACGGCGGCGAGGCTCAGCCGCTCACCAACCGCGGTTTGCGCCACCATGGGCGCGGCCGCGAGTGCAAGCACGCACAACACGCGAACCATATTGCTTCCTTTCTGTTTTTGGGACTACCGGAAAGGGCCGCGATGGAACGCGAGATCAGATGCGGAGAGGTGCAGCGAGACGCGAGCCGTTGAGTACGACGGGGGGAACAGCAGCCGCGGAGTCACTCTGCGCAGCGATCAGGTGCACGTTCGCAACAATGGCTCCCGCGTTAACGAGTACAAGAGGCGCCTTGCTGTTCTCGGGCTGGGATGCTTTTGCGAAATCCACCATCTTGCCGGCGCAGTCCATGGGCGCGGGCTTCTGGTCTTTGTCGCAGCAGTCGTGGGATTCGGTTTGCGCGGGGACGAAGTCCGTGCAGCGCGCGCAGTTACCCCAGGCAAGTGCCACGGCGAGGAGCACGATCAGTGCGGCGCTGAAGAAGCTGCGGTGCAAATTTAATTATACCTGTTAAGTTATCGGCGCGAAATACCATTAGAGCAGATGGCCGATCCGTTCAAGATCGTGCAGCCGCCACGGGCGGCTGGCGGCGAAATCGATCCCGTGTGTAGCATGACGGTGGATCCTGCGCAGGCGGCGGGTCAGTTCGACTATCAGGGCAGGACCTATTACTTCTGCAGCAAGGGCTGTCTTGCCCGGTTCAGCGCCGACCCGGCCAAGTACCTCACTGCTCCGGGCACGCACCACGTGGCTCCGGCCGGCGGGATGGTGCAGCTGAGCACCATGCCGCTTCCTGGTGCGGCCGGTCCGGCGGAAACGGCGGTCAAAGACCCGGTGTGCGGCATGATGGTCGATCCGGCTCACGCGGCCGGCTCGCACGCGCACGCGGGCAGGACTTACTACTTCTGCAGCCCGTTCTGTCTCGAGAAATTCAAGGCCGATCCCGCGCGCTATACCGGCGAGAAGCCCGCCCCGGCGGAGCTTCGCGCGCGGCAGGACGTCGAGTACTCCTGCCCAATGCACCCGGAAGTCCGCCAGATCGGGCCCGGGACCTGTCCGAAATGCGGCATGGCGCTCGAGCCGGTTACGTACTCGCTCGAGGACCTGGAACAGGAGCCCGCGAATCCGGAACTCGCGGACATGCTGCGGCGGTTCCGCGTTTCGCTCGTGCTCACGCTGCCGTTCATTGCATGGATGATTTACGAGACGTTTTTCGGAGGCCATGCGCTGAACGCGTGGGTGCAGCTCGCGCTCGCGACACCCGTCGTTCTCTGGGGCGGGCATCCGTTCTTCGAGCGCGGGTGGGCTTCGATCGTGAACCGCAGTCCGAACATGTTCACGCTGATCGGGCTCGGCACCGGGACCGCGTATTTGTACAGTGTGATCGCGACGCTCGCGCCGGGCGCGATTCCGGAGTCATTCCGTACGCACGGCGGGGCGCCTGTTTACTTTGAGCCGGCAGCAGTGATTGTCACGCTTGTGCTGTTGGGGCAGGTGCTCGAGTTGCGGGCTCGGGCCCGCACGAGCAGCGCGATTCGGGCGCTGCTTGGGCTGGCGCCGAAGACCGCGCGCCTCGTGGCCGAAGACGGCGGCGAACGCGATATTCCGCTGGCCGAGGTGCAGGCAGGCCAGAAGCTGCGGGTCCGGCCGGGCGAGAAGATTCCCGTGGACGGCGTCGTGCTCAATGGGTCGAGCTCGGTCGACGAATCGATGATCACGGGCGAACCTGTACCGGTTGCGAAGAAGCCCGGCGACAGGGTGACCGGGGCGACCGTGAATGGAACCGGGTCGCTCATCATGCGGGCCGAGCGCGTCGGAGCCGACACGCTGCTCGCGCAGATCGTGCGGATGGTAAGCGAGGCGCAGCGGACGCGCGCGCCCATCCAGCGTCTGGCGGATGTGGTCTCCGGTTATTTCGTTCCCGCGGTGGTGTTGGCCGCCCTGGCGAGTTTCGCGGCGTGGGCGCTCTGGGGGCCGGAACCGCGCATGGCTTACGCGCTGGTGAACGCGGTGGCTGTGCTGATTATTGCGTGCCCGTGCGCGCTGGGTCTGGCGACGCCGATGTCGATCATGGTCGGCACGGGACGCGGCGCGACCGCAGGCGTGCTCGTGCGGAGCGCCGAAGCGCTGGAGGTGCTCGAGAAGGTGGACACGCTGGTGTTCGACAAGACGGGGACGCTGACCGAAGGCAAGCCGCGGGTGACCAGTGTCACAAACGACGAGGTGCTGCGGCTCGCGGCGGCAGTCGAACGGTCGAGCGAACATCCGCTGGCGGCGGCGATCGTGCGTGCGGCAGAGGAGCGGGGATTAGCCATTCCGGCAGCCGAGGCGTTCGAGTCGGTGACCGGTCAGGGCGTCCGCGGGCGCGTCGAGGGACGAGTCGTCAGCGTGGGAAGAGCGTCGTTTGCCGGCGAGACTGCCCCAGTGACGAGCGAAGGAGAAACCGTGGTCTTTGCAGGCATCGACGGTCGTGCGGCCGGATCGATTACCGTTGCCGATCCGCTCAAGGCGTCAACGTCCGAGGCTGTGGAAGCCCTCCATCGCGAGGGCATGCGGCTCGTCATGATCACGGGCGACAGCCGCGCGGCGGCCGAAGCGGTCGCGCGGCGGCTCGGCATTGATGAGGTCCACGCGGAGGTGCTGCCGGAGGACAAAGCCGTGCATGTCGCGCGGCTGCAGGCGGAAGACCGCACGGTGGCGATGGCCGGCGACGGCATCAATGACGCTCCCGCGCTCGCCAGGGCACACGTCGGCATCGCCATGGGAACGGGAACGGACGTGGCGATCGAGAGCGCCGGCATGACGCTCATGGCTGGCGATCTGCGCGGCATCGTACGCGCGCGGCGTCTCAGCCGCGCGGTGATGCGCAACATCCGGCAGAACCTGTTCTTCGCTTTCTTCTACAACGCGCTCGGCGTACCGATCGCAGCGGGCGTGCTCTATCCGATCTTTGGGCTGCTGCTGAGCCCGATGATCGCCAGCGCGGCGATGACGTTTTCGAGCGTGAGCGTCATCGCGAACGCGCTTCGCCTGCGTAAGCTGGCGTTGTAGCACCGATGTCGTCAACGCGAACGGGCCGGTGCTCGTCGAATGATTTGCGCGCGGCGAGGGCGATCTGGACGGCTACGCGTCCGTCGAACCCGGTGACGGGCGCCGGCTTGTTTTCGCGTACGGCGTCGACGAATGCACGCAGTTCATTCGTGTAGCTCCGGGCATAGCGCTCCATGAAGAAGTTGAGCGGGAGGTCGCGGCGGACGGCCGTGCCCGTGCTGATCACGGCTTCGTTGGCGTAGCAGTTGCCGGTCGCGATCGCGCCGTCGCTGCCCAGGATCTCCGCGCGCTGATCGTAGCCGTACACGGCCCTGCGGCTGTTGTCGATGGCGCCGATCACGCCGTTGCGGAAGCGCAGCAGAACTACGGCCGTGTCCACGTCGCCGGCTTTGCCGATCTCGGGATCAATCCTGACGCCGGCTGACGCGTAGACCTCCTCGATTTCGTCGCCGATCAGGAACCGCGCCATATCGAAGTCATGAATGGTCATATCGAGAAACATGCCGCCCGAGACCTTCACATAGGCGAGCGGCGGCGGGGCGGGGTCGCGGCTGATGATGTGCAGCAGATGCGGCGTTCCAATCTCACCCCGCTCGACCGCGCTGCGAACGCGAGCGAAGTTCGGGTCGAAACGGCGGTTGAAGCCGATCTGCAGTTTCACGCCCGCCTTGTCGACCGCAGCGAGCGCGCTGTCGATGGTCGCGAGTTTCAGATCGATGGGCTTTTCGCAGAAGATGTGCTTGCCGGCCTCTGCGGCGCGCGTGATGAGGTGGGCGTGAGTGTCCGTGGACGAGCAGATCAGCACGGCCTCTGTATCGCGATCAGCAAGAACGTCTTCGGGGTCGGCGGTCACGCGGGGAATGCGGCAACGGTCCGCGACTGCCTGAGCGGCCGCAGGATTCACGTCTGCTATCGCCACGGGCTCGGCCTCGGGAAGACGGAACGCGAGCGCCTCGGCGTGAACCTTGCCGATGCGGCCGGCGCCGATAATACCGATTCTCACTCTGTGATCAGGCATAGTTGTTCTCGATGGAGCGCAGGTATTCGCGGTTGCGCCGCGCGCTCTCCCGCGGCGCGCCCATCCCGGGGAGCACGTCCTGCTCGACGAGGACGTAGCCGTTGTA
>DASSSG010000638.1:0-3083 GCA_035708545.1 Bryobacteraceae bacterium
GCTCGTCGAAGCTCTCTTCGTTGGCCTCCAGTATGTCGCGGCGCTCGCGCGGGGCTATCCCCGCGTTGTTCACGAGCAGGTCGATGCGGCCGTATCGCTCGCGGGTAAAGTTGAGGAGCGCGCCGCGATCGACGCGCGAGCCGACATCACACTGGAAGATGTCAACACCGGCTTCGGCCTGCAGTGATTCCGCGGCATCACGGCGGCCGCGGTACGTCGCGATGACCGAGTGGTCGCGCGCGAGTTCGCGTGCGATCCCGCGGCCGATACCGCGGCTCGCGCCCGTGACGATGGCGACGGGTTTGGCCAAACCTCAGAGTAGCTGTTTACAGCCGCAGCGGCTGCTGCAGGGTGAACGTCAGCCGGGTCTCGGAGGGAATGCGGACGCGCTGGCCCTTCGTGAGTACCTGGACCGCGCCGCCGGCCGCGGCACCGGTAACCGCGCCGATAGCTGCGCCCCGGCCACCGCCTGCGACCGCGCCGATGATGGCGCCCAACGCGGCGGTTCCGCCGGCGACTTTCGCCGTTCGGCCGGTGCGCGATTCGCTCGCCTGCGTGACTTCGCTGGTGAGGATATCAATCGAGCGCCCGTTCACGGTCACCGACTGCAGATCGAGTGTCAGCTCCGTGCGCCCGGTCAGCTTGCCGGACTGCTTGTCTTCGACGAGTTTCACAACTGCGTCAGCGCCCCGCGGGATGAGCGTCTGCCCATCCACAATGACGGGCTCGTCGATGCTGGCACGGAATGTCTGTCCCACGGTGTCGCGCTCGGAGTCCACGTCGTCGACGAGGCGGACAACGAGCGATGATCCCGACGGGACCTCCGAGCCGGTGGATGCCGAGCGAGTCTGCGCGGGCCGCGCGGGTTCATACGTGCGTTCCGGACGCGTGAGCGCGATGTCGTCGCGCGGCGTATCACGGCGGCGCAGGCCGGGCGCGGCCGTCGTTTGCGCGGGCTGGGCTTGCGCCATCGGGGTTTTCGCGGGCGCCGTCGAAGCCGCGGCCGTGCCGCTTTCATCACCGAAGCGGATCTGCTCGACGTCAGCGACAGCGAAGGTGTCCACGCGGTCGCCGACTGTCATGCGAATCTGCCGCGAATCGCCGCCCAGGTAGGTGCCGTGGACTGTGCGGCCGGATTTGAGCGTGAGCGTGTCCGCAGCGGCGCATGCCGCTACAGCCATCGCGAGGATGAGAACACGGGTCAGCATATGGTTATTGTACGAGCAAACAATCATGCAGTTTTCTGTTTTGAGCGATACGCATCAAGCATCTGGGAGGCGATCGCCTTGCCGCGGGCGAACGCCTCGGTGTAGGCCTTCTCGCGTTCCGAAGGCGTGAAGCCGTAACCCAGCCGGTAATAACGATCGAGCGACTGGCCGGCGACAAAGGTTCCGGCGTAAGCGATAGCTGCTTTCGGTATGAGGCCGCCGCCCATCGGGATCTTGCCCGCGAGTTCGCGCGCCAGAGCTCGCCATCCGAAAGCTCCGGCGACGATGGACCCGATCTCGGCCTTCTGATCCCGGTAGCCGACGTCGCGATCACTCGCTCCCGCGAGCAGAAAGGCCATACGCACCTGGTTCATCGTGAGAAAGGCTGTGTCGGAAGCAAACTCCCCAAGCGCGTACGGAAGCGACAGGAACGGCACCATCGAAGGCACTGCCGTGGCAAGCGAGAACAGTGCATTCTCTTTCGAAACGGATTTGATGATCTCGCTGACGACGCATTGCCGAAACGCTGGAAAGCGGCGGGCGAGCGCGAGGCTGAGGTCCTGCCGTGCCGCGAGAACTTCGCGAATCACCTGCCGGGGTTGGCCGGAGCGGTACAGGAATGTGCCTTCGCGGTGCGGCATGGATTCCTCGTAGATGCGGATCGTCGCCGCCATCCCGCTCTCACCCGCACGGCGCAGCCAGCGCTTCGCGTCCGCGCGTTTTTCGGCGGTCACGTTGTTGCCGAGCAGAGCCTGTTCGATCTCCTCGTACATCTCCGGTGAAGCAGCGCCGATCTCGATGGTCACGGGCAGCCTGGCGGCGTCGCGCACCTCGCTCGGGTTGAGATACTTCAGCGCCTGTTTCACCTGCATCACGACGCGAGCCCCTCTCATGCGTTCGTCCCCTCCTCCTCGAATCGCAGCGTGTCCGATCCCCGGATGCGGAACATCGTCCTCAGGTCGCTGCGCCAGTCCATGCCGACCCCGATCCGCTCGACCTCGATGGCTGGTGAGAAGTATCGCAGAACGGCGTCCGTGCTGGGGTGAAAGTTGAGCGCGGGCGCAATGAGCAGCATGCGTGGCGGATCCTTCCTCAATTGCACGCCCGGGAAGTATCCTTTCGCCGTGAATTCATCGCGTTCGAGATGCCAGCGGACGCGCAGCCAGTAATCGAGAGCCTGCAGCGGCAGGTGAGGATCCTCGGTGGCTTTCAGCTCGAGTACCGCGAGGCGGCCGCAGTGATCGGTCGCGAGCAGGTCGATGATCCCTCGTTCACCGCCGGCGAGCGCGGGAACCTGGCCGTAGATCGGCGCGGGCCGCAGCGAAGCATCGATCTCTGATACGTTTCTTCTCACCTGCGATTCCAGCCAGAGCTCCGGCTGCCGCTGGTACAGCTCTCCATGCTGCTCCGCTCCCGGCGCGCGAACATACCCCAGCTGCCGCGCGAGCGCGATGAGCTCCGCGGTGTTGGATGTGATCGCGGAGCGCTTCGTTTCCAGCCCAAACGTCAGCCGGCCCTCGCGCTCCCGTGCGAATTCGAGGCCACGCACGCGAATGCTGCGTGCCTGATCGCTCGTCTCGATGATCTCGACTTCCGGGATGGCAGCGAGGGCGTCGAGAATCTTGTCCGCGTCTGATCGCTGGCCGCCCGCCGGCGAGCGGCGCGGCGGCACTTCCGTATCGACGTTTCCGTAGTCGTGCAGGTCAATTTCTGTTTCGTGACCTTCTCCGTACGCGTACACACGGAACTGCGCAAGCGAGCTGTCAAGCCAGCGAACACGCAGGCAGGCTCCTCGTTCGCGGCCGGCGGGCACGAAGATCGCGAGTCCATCCACCGCGATCCCGCGCTCCCGTGCTCGCAGGTAGTCGAACCAGA
>DASSSG010000639.1:0-5450 GCA_035708545.1 Bryobacteraceae bacterium
CTGCGGTCCACGGCGGATTTGTTCGTCTGTTGTCATCGCACTGTGCTCGTCAGCACGGACCAGGGGATTGAAGCGCTCCCGGTTCAATCTGCTCTGGTAAGCACTCGCTCACTGAACCTGTGCAGGAAGCGGCCGGCATCCACGTCAAGGGCCACGTGGACCTGGCTACCGATGGCTGTGCGCGTGGTTTCACCGGAATCAGTGACGTCGAGCTTCATGGTGTCGGTGTGGACCAGCGCCCGATCGAGTGCGACACCGACAGCAAGCGGATCGTGCAGCGCGAACTGCTCGGCCCGGCCTCTGCTTCGGTGGAACGTGAACAGTTGCTCGCAGAGGCAGTACAGAAATGAATGTCTCGCTGCCGACACAGCATCGCGGCTGAGCGTTACCTTCATCGTGACGTCGAGACCTACAAGCACGACCGGTATGCCTGAGCGCAGAACCTCGCGCGCGGCGAGCGGATCGGCGTAGATGTTGTACTCCGCCGTGGCTGTGACGTTGCCTGGCACGGTGACGGCGCCACCCATGACCACGATTTCGCGCAGTTGCCGCAAACCGTCGGGCTCCTGCCGGGAAGCGAGCGCCACGTTCGTCAGCGGCCCGAGTGTTACCAGCGTTAATTCGCCGGGTAATCGCCGCGCAAGCCGGCCGATCAGACGCGGTGCCGGCGCCTCGTGCAGCCGCTGGGCAGGCACCGGACGGCTGTGCGTCCAGCCACCCAGCCCGTCCTCGCCATGAACGTGCGTCGCGGTAATCGCAGCGCCCGCGAGCGGCGCCGCGGCACCGGCGGCAACCGTCATATCGCGCGCTCCCGCAACTGACAGCGTTTCGAACACGTTGCGCGTAGCAGTCGCGAGCGGCACATTTCCGTGCACTGTCGTGATTGCCTCGATCTGTGCCTCCGGTGAGGCGAGCGCGTAGAGCAACGCGAGCGCGTCGTCGACGCCTCCGTCCGTGTCGATGATGATGCGGCGTGTCACGTCAGCCGGGTAGCGCAGGGCACTGTCAGGACGAGCATCACATGCGTGGCCGCCGGACTCGGCAGCGCGAGCTGCGTGAAGGGCGTGCGGCTATCGCGTGAGCACACAGACCGTGTACTCGGATACCCGATATCGGATGTGAGTGCCTGTGCGTCGCCTGTCATCGTACCTGAGACGCTTGCATCAATATACGAGAGCGCCCGGCCAGGTGATCTCCGGACTGCCCTCTGCCGCGCCGACTTGCACAACCGGTCACGGGTGCGGTGTGATGTCGGCATGATCCTGCGCGCGCTTCTGCTGCTGCCGGCTACCGTCGCGTTTGCCGCCGACAACTACCTCGTCTACCTCGGCACGTACACGAACACCTCGAAGAGCAAGGGCATCTATGCTGTTGCGTTCGACGGCAAAGCCGGTAAGCTCGGGACACCGGTGCTTGCGGCCGAGACACCGAGCCCGTCTTTCCTTGCCATCAACGCGCGACGCCGATTCCTGTATGCCGTCGCCGAGGGCAAGCCACCTCAGGTCAGCAGCTTTGCGATCGACGCCGGTACGGGCAAGCTCACGCTGCTGAATACAGAGCCGGTGCCGGGCTCCGGCCCGTGCTACATCTCACTCGATCGCCGCGGGCGCCATGCGTTCGTCGCCAACTACGGCAGCGGGAACGTGCTCGTATTCCCGCTCGGGACCGATGGGCGGCTGAAGCCGCCGTCCGCCAACATACAGCACTCGGGCTCCGGCGGCGACCCGAAGCGGCAGAGCGGGCCACATGCGCACTCGATCAGGCTCTCACCCGATGAGAAGTACGCGGTAGCCGCCGATCTCGGTATCGATCAGCTGCTCGTGTATCGCTTCGAACCGGCGAGCGGCAGGCTGACGCCAAACGAGCCTCCTTCTGTGAAGCTGAAGCCCGGCTCCGGTCCGCGGCACTTCGCATTCCATCCCAATAAGCGAGTCATGTATTCAATCAACGAACTCGCGTCCACCGTCAGCGCGTTCGACTGGAACGGCGGTCGCGGGACGCTCGAGCAGTTCCAGACGATCTCGACGCTGCCCTCCGGGTTCAGCGGCAACAACACGACGGCGGAGATCGTCGTGCATCCGAACGGGCGTTTCGTGTATGGCTCGAACCGCGGGCACGACAGCATTGCGGTATTCAGCGCCGATAAAAGAGGCACGCTCAGACTGGTTGAACATACCCCGACCCAGGGCAACGTACCGCGCAATTTCGCCATCGATCCTGCGGGAAAGTACCTGTTCGCCGCCAATCAGCGAACCGACAACGTCGTTGTCTTCCGTATCGATCCGAAGACGGGCAGGCTGGCGCCGGCGGGAACATCGGTCGAAGTGGGCTCGCCGGTTTGCGTGCGCTTCCTGAAGGCGGATTAAGCCCGCACGGATCAGCCCGATATGATGACGCCCACGTAATAGCCGCCCTTGTGCTGGCTTTCGATCGCGGGTCCCCAGCTCTCGACATACACGTCGCGGCTCACGTCGATCACCAGATGTCGGGTGAAGGGCAGCCGGAAGACGGGTTTCCGGGCGCGCTCGCCAAACCAGGTCGCGTGGCCGTTCGCGTCCAGTCCCATCGCCCACTCGGGTGCAAGCTCCGTCTGCGACCGCGTTCCCTCGTCAGCTTTCCAGAAGTGGGAAATGATCAGAAGGTCCTTCGTCTGCCGCGTCAGCTTGTAGTAGCCGACGCGCTCGCGGACCACGCCTTTCGCAAACTCCGTCGTCCGGGCACGATCATCTTCGACCTGAACCGAGCCGTGTTCGGGCGTCTGTCCGGACACAGTGCCTCCGGGCCGGCTGATCATGCCCTCGAGCGCCACCGGCGACGCGCGCTTCAGGGTGCGTGCGAACTCCTCGAGCGCGGCGCGCGCCTGCGCATCTGCGCCACGGCTCTCGATAAGGCGTTCGATGTGGGCGTTCAGTTCAAGGCGATTCACAGCCGACCTGCCTTATAGTGTCTTTCATCAAGGAAATATTCTCTTCAACAGCCGGGAGCGGTTGCGATATGCTGTCTCCAGGTGGTCCCGCCGCGGCCGCCAGGGCGGTCCTTGTCTGGAACCGTGTGAGCCAGGAGGACTAGCATGCAAGACGGTTCTCTCCGCGTTATCGATACCCGCACCAATAACTCCTACGATTTCCCGATTCATCAGGGCACCGTCCGAGCGATGGATCTGCGGCAGATCAAGACTTCGCCCGAGGATTTCGGGCTCATGACCTATGATCCCGCGTTCATGAACACGGCCTCGTGCAGGAGCGCAATCACCTATATCGACGGGGATCGCGGGATCCTGCGCTATCGCGGGTATCCGATCGAAGTGCTCGCCGAGAAGTGCACGTTCCTCGAAGTCGCGTACCTGCTGCTGTTCGGCGAACTCCCGAGCGACCATGAGCTCAATGAGTGGACCGACGCCATCACCGCGCGCCGGATGCTGCACGAGACCTCGAAAAAGTTCCTCGAAGGGTTCCGCTACGACGCGCACCCGATGGCCATGTTCATCAGCACGGTGGCCGCGCTGTCGACGGTGTACAAGGATTCCGGTGACGTCCTCAATCCCGAGTGCCGGCTGCGCCAGGTCATCCGCCTGATCGGAAAGGTGCCGACGATATCGGCCTATACCTACCGCCACAGCATCGGCTACCCCTACGTGTACCCCGACGAAGATCTCCCGTACGCGGAGAACTTCATGAATATGCTGTGGAAAGGAATGAAGCCGCACTGGACCGTCAGCCCGGCGCTGGCGCGCGCTCTCGATATCCTGTTCATCCTTCACGCTGACCATGAGCAGAACTGCAGCACCAATGTAATGCGCGCCGTCGGAAGCTCGCATGCCAATCCGTTCCTCGCCACGTCGGCAGCCGCGGCCGCGCTGTCGGGACCGCTGCATGGCGGCGCGAATGAGGAAGTGCTGCACATGATCGATGAGATCGGGACGATGTCGAACATCCCGGCATACATCGAAAAAGTGAAGCGCGGCGAGTGCAGGCTGATGGGTTTTGGCCATCGCGTGTACAAGAACTACGACCCGCGAGCCCGCATTATCAAGTGGGCGGCGGACCAGGTGTTCGCCGTCACCGGACGAAACCCGAAGCTCGACATCGCGCTCGAGCTCGAGAAGATCGCGCTCAGCGATGAGTACTTCGTGAAGCGCAAGCTGTACCCGAACGTGGACTTCTATTCGGGCATCATGTATCAGGCCATGGGTTTCCAGCCCGAGATGTTTACCGTGCTGTTCGCGATTCCGCGCACGGTTGGATGGCTGGCGCAGTGGCTCGAGCTGGTGCAGGATCCCGAGCAGAAGATCGCACGGCCACGGCAGATCTATACCGGCCACGACCAGCGTGAGTTCGTCCCGATGGACAATCGGAACGGCAGGAAAGCGATCTACGATTTCCAGGCGCTGATGAGTGCGTCCAGGTAGCCTTACATCCTGAGGGACGGCCGGAACGCCCGCGCAGGGGCCGGAGTAACGAATCGGCGCTGCGCGGGCATCTGTTTGTCACAATGCGGACGCCGCCGGCGTCGATAGTGTCACCTGACTTTATTGCGCAAGTCAGTTCTTATTCCATTTCCTGAGTCACCTCCCCGGAAATCGTGTGTGCCCGAGCGCGGCCGGCGTTGATCACAGTTCGGCGCCAGGTACGTGCAGATTCCGAGTCGCGGCGTCAGTGGCCTCAATGGATCGGGATTTCTGCCAAACGCGGACATACACCCACGCCCGATCGCCTGACTTGAGCGCTATACAGATCCGGCTGTAAGCAGCCGGCTGCTCGT
Organism: Bryobacteraceae bacterium; assembly: GCA_035708545.1. GTDB lineage: Bacteria > Acidobacteriota > Terriglobia > Bryobacterales > Bryobacteraceae > DASSSG01. Next base: position 4,762 of record DASSSG010000639.1, read on the forward strand.
ATCTGTCGGCGACGGCCAACTCCTGCTCCGTAATTCTGAAAACGGTTCCGGAGACCGCATCGTTCGGATTGGAACTCAGCTCCACGGTGGCCAGATGCGATTGGCCCCTCGCCATCCGGCGGACGTAACCGGGCAACGCATCTTCGCGGCCTCTCAGCTCACGGCCGAAGACGGCAAGCTGCACGTTCCGGTCCTGCAGCGTTCCATAAGCAAACAGCAGTACGGACATCGGCCGGAAGTCGGCTACTCGCCGAGAACTTCCTGATACCGCTCTTCGCCACGCGGCTGCAGCAACGGACTGCGCATCAGCGTCCGCGCGCAGGAGTTCCAGCGCAGGATGCTGTCGTCGTTGCCGGGCGGCCGCACGGCCTCGGCTTTCTCGAACCAGCGCATGGCCTGCTCGAGCGATTCGTACGCGGTCGAAAAAGAACCGGGAATGGCGCTGCGCAGCACCGCACGCGCAGAGCGCTCGCAGATGATCCCGGCATAGTAGGCGCGATGATATTCGCTGTGGAGCCGCGGCAGGATCTGCCGCGCATCCGACTCGGAACCCGAGTCGCCGAACTGGTCCGTGATCGCGAGCAGTAACATCACAAGCGCGTCCTGGTTCGCGGGATCGACGCGCAGTATGTCTTCGCATATGCTCTGAGCCTGCGACGGCTCGTTGAGCAGCCGGTAACGTTCCACTT
>DASSSG010000640.1:0-2997 GCA_035708545.1 Bryobacteraceae bacterium
GCAAGCGGTATCCGGGACGGCAGGCTGGCCCGTTCAACTTGCCGGCCGGATGAAGTACATCCCGCCCAGGCCCGTGAAGTACAGCGCGCCCGCAGTCGGACGCACATACGCGCCGTGTTCCACGAGCCAGCCATCCCGCCAGATGTCCCACTGCCCGGGCCCGAGGCCGGTGACCAGAAAACTCAGCTTCAGTCCGGCCGCCGTCTCGAACCATACGGCGGAGCGGGTGCTGTTCCGTTCGATATTGAAGAGAACCACCCAGTGTCCGATGCGTGTGCCGGCGAGATCCATGCTCTCGACGCGCTCCGGCTTCTCTGCCGATACTCGTGTCACGCGCAATCCGCCGGCCGCCGTGCCGAAGGTGATTACTGCTGTGGTCGGCCGCAGCACCACGACAGAATGTGTTGCGGGCGGCACGCTGATGGCGAGGAATCCGAACTCGGGCGAAGCGCGATCGGGGCCGAAGTGATGCCCAACGGCCCGTGCGCTTGCCGCATCCGGTCCGAGAAGCGGCCGCAACTGCGCGACTTCCCACCAGCGCGATGTGAAGTCAGGATCGCGCAACCGCGATTTCCTCTTCGATACGGCGCAGCGCGGCCACTGGATCGGGTGCGCGCGTGACCTGCCGCCCGATGACCAGATAGTTCGCCCCGTTTCGCAGTGCCTCCGCCGGTGTCGCAACTCGTTTCTGATCGCCGGCGGCCGCGCCGGCCGATCGCACGCCGGGGGTGACGAGGATGGCGTCCGGCCCGGCGATCTCGCGCACACGCGCGACCTCGAGGGCCGAGCACACGAGGCCTTCGCATCCGGCCTCACGCGCGTGCCGTGCGCGCAGCGCGACGAGCTCGGCTACAGGATATCGATACCCGAGCTCCGCGACCTCGGCGTCATCGAAGTTGGTCAGCACGGTCACCGCGAGCAACTGCAGCCGCGAGTCGCCGCGGCCTTCGACCGCCGCGCGGACGACGGGTCTGCTGCCGTGGATCGTTAGAAACCGCACGCCGGTGCGGGCCACCTGAGACACCGCGCGCTTTACCGTCTCGCCGATGTCGTAGAACTTCAGATCCAGAAAGACCTGCTTGCCGGCGTCGAGAAGCTCGCGGACGAAGCTCATGCCCGCAGCGGCATACAGCTCGAGCCCGACTTTGTAGAACGAAGCCGCGCCCCCGAGCCGTCTCACCAGATCCCGGGCCGCGCCAGCGGAGTCCAGATCCAGCGCAATAATGATCGGGCTGTCATTCATGGCCGTGGGGCAGGATGGTATCCTGCGCGCCGGTCGCCAACCGCGCTGTGTGCGCCAGCCCGCGTTCATTCATACGATTCGCACCGGTTTCGCACTGCGCTCGGTAACACGACCAATCACCCACGCCGCACGTAACTCGTCAACCAACCCTGCCGCGGCAGCTTCCGGCATTGTCATCAGCAGCCCGCCGGAAGTCTGCGGATCGTAAAGCAGGTCTTCCACTTCAGCCGGCAGATCGCGCGTGCGCTCGACCGCGCATTCGATGAACTCCCGGTTGTTCCGCAGGCCGCCGGGGATGGCGCCCGCGCGAGCGTATTCGAGCGCGCCGGGAAGAAGGGGCACTCGATCCGCATCGATCTCGACGGTTACGCCGCTCGCACTCGCGACCTCGCGTGCGTGCCCGAGGAGCCCGAATCCCGTAATGTCCGTGCACCCGTGGACGGCGTTCGCGCGCACGCCGGCTTCGCAGGCGTTACGGTTCAGTTCGAGCATCGACTCAACGGCGCCTCGGACGTGCTCGTCGGAAGCGATGCCGCGCTTCAACGCGGTGGAGATAATGCCCGTGCCGATCTTCTTTGTGAGCACGACGCTGTCCCCGGCCTTTGCCCCCGCATTGGTGCGGACTTCCGAAGGGTGAATGACGCCCGTGACCGAAAAGCCGAACTTGATCTCATCATCGGCGACGCTGTGGCCGCCGACGAGCGCGCATCGTGCTTCAGCAAGCTTGCCCGCGCCGCCACGCATTATCTCCGCGAGGTCGTCGAGATCGCCCTTCGCGGGATAGCAGAGGATCGACATCGCGGTGAGCGGCGCCCCGCCCATCGCGTAGATATCGCTGAGCGAGTTGGCCGCCGCGATGGCTCCGAAAGTGTACGGATCGTCAACAATCGGCGTGAAGAAGTCGAGCGTCTGCACGAGGGCAGACTCCTCCGTCAGCTTGTACACGGCGGCGTCATCGGCCGTGTCAAACCCGACGAGCACTCGATTATCGGCCACGCGAGGCACGCCCGCGAGCACCTGGTCCAACACCTTTGGACTGAGTTTGGATGCTCAACCGGCAGCTTTGACGTGGGCTGTCAGCTTGCGGCTCATGAGTTCATTATGCCGGAGGTGGAAACAATCCGAGCGGGATGCACTAAGATTCGTATGTTTTATGCGAAACTCCTGGCCGTCCATGAAGCAGGATGAGAAAACTGGGAGAAGACCGTGATGGTCGAGCTTTTCGAGCGATTAAGGCCGCTATACGGAAGGGCTTGCTTGCCGAACCCTTCTCGCCGAGCGAGGTCCTCTGGGGCGTCGCGTTGCGGCGAGTCTTCCTGCCAAACATCGTTTGGGGAACCCAGACGGTCAGACACCGCTGTTCATTCGGGTCAGCGGCCAACCCGCGCTGTATCGGGTGAACTGGACATATGCGGAGCCGCTCTAATGACAACATGCAGGACGACGGAAACGACCGAACAATTACGCACGCGTGTCGCGGAGGAAGCGTGGCTGGGTCTCGCGTTGCTCCACTACGAGCAGCCAGAGCGTGAGACTTTCACGAAGCACGAGATCATCGACCGGATTGCGCGAGAGAAAACAAAGGTGCGTTCGGCGAGCGCATACGTGAAATCTGGAATCGAATGCTCCAGCGGGGCGATGAACTGGTGACGAGCACGCTCGCGGTAGCCGAGCTGCTCATGAAGCCTGTGCGGGAAGGGCGACACGAACTGGCAAAACAATACCGTGAGATTCTGAGCGATCCGGCGGTGGAT
>DASSSG010000641.1:0-2102 GCA_035708545.1 Bryobacteraceae bacterium
GACACACAGCTTCAGAACAAGCCCGTCATCATCAGAGTTTTGCAGGTTGTGGATGTGGATTTGTTCGAACAGAACTTCCGCAGGCTGACCGCACAACTCAGTACGCTCGACAACCGCACCGTATGCGGTCCGTCAGATGCCGGGGTCACTCGCGACCGCGAATGCTTCGTCATCTTCCCTCGGCCGGAAGGCCAGACGCTGGCGTCCCTGCTCCGCTTCGCACGCCTGGTGCCCGAAAGTGCAGCCCGGCTGATTCAGGCGACAGGAAAAGTTCTCGCCTCCGCGCACAGCCGAGGCATCTACCATGGAAGTCTTCGCGAGACCGACGTTTTTGTCACGGCGGATACAGCCGAGCCAACCGTTCTTTGCATTGGGAACTTTGGAATCCCGATGCTCGAAGCCGGCGCGTCCGCGGGTAACTCCGCAGCCCCGGACGCGACTGCCCTCGCAGCCGCTGACCTCAACGCATTCGCCAGGATCGCCTGCTCGTTGATCACGGGGGATTTGGGTTCGTCTGACTCGAAGCGCGAGGCTGCGCTTCCTGAAAGCGTGCGCCGCGTACTCGACCGTGCCCGCTCGCCGAATGCGCGGCTCCCAGCCGACCGTTTCGCAGATCAAATTGTGCGCGCTCTGACCGACGTTGGATTACCCGACACAGAAAGCGCCGCGTCGACTAAGACCCGCAGTGTACAAATGGCATCAATCTTGTTCATCGATGTCGTGGGGTACTCGCTGCTTTCGACCGAACGCCAGTCAGGCGTTCTCAAGACGCTGCAGGCAGTGGTTCGAGAAACAACGCAATTCGCGAAAGCTCAGACGCGTGATGAGCTGATTTCAATACCGACCGGCGACGGCATGGCGCTCGTGTTCTTCACAACTCCAGTAGTCCCTGTCAACTGCGCCCTCGAGATAACCCGCGCTTTCAAAAAGCAGTCTGACGTCAAGCTGCGCATGGGCGTGCACACAGGTCCCGTTTATCGGGTTGCGGACATCAACGCGAACACGAATGTTGCCGGCGGCGGGATCAATATGGCGCAACGCGTCATGGACTGTGGCAACCCCGGGCAAATACTCCTGTCGAGTGCCGTTGCTGAGTTCCTGTTAAACCTGAACGACTGGCCTCAGTATCTGAACGACCTGGGTGAGCATTCAGTTAAGCATGGCGTCAAGGTTCGGCTCTACACGTTGTGCACAGCCGATGCAGGTTGCCATGATATTCCAGAACGCCTCACTAATCGTTCTGCGGCCCTGGTATCGGCGGCACAGCAGACTTCCCGCCCTCGCACGCACAGAGCTCTTTATATCGCGCTCGGTTCCGTGCTGAGTACGGCCATCATGATCCTGATCGCCGTTCAGGGGCCAGAATTGTTGCACCTGAATTCGCATGCCACGGATCGTGACAATGCGGCGAGCTCCACGCCCAGCCGGCAGAGTGCGCCCGTTAGCCCTGGATCGCCCGCAGCGGTGCCGTCATCGTCACCTCGAAACGCGGCATCCGAACCGCCAACGAAACCGGTGCCGCCGCTTGTGCGACCGCGCGCGGCCTCGTCCGACGCAATCGCGGATAGCCCAGCGACGAGGGAGGCAGCTCCGCCCGTGCCGCAGGCAACCGCGTCCGCAACTCGTGAGATCGAACCTGCACCTGCGAGCGTGGCTCCATCCTTGCCGGAGACTAAACCAGCAGCTTCACAGGCAAATGAGCCTGCCACACGTCAACTAAAGGAGCGAATGGTCTTCCTCAAGAGCCGGGCCGGTGTGCTGAAGCGTCTGCTTCTGAACCTCCGGCAGGACCAGGCGCGCCAGGGCCTGAGACTTCGATCGGACGTGGTTGCACAGGAGCAGCAAATTGATGCTTTCCTGAACGACTCGGAGAGCGCTCTCAAAGCAGGCGACATCGCGTCGGCGGCACAGGCTCTGGATTTCGCTGAACGCCAGATCGATTCCCTGGAAAAGGCGCTCGGCCGATAGCCGGGGTCGTCCGGCCTGAGCAGTGGCTGATGGCGTTCAACCGTCAGCCACGCGCACAGTTTCCGATCACGGAATTGGAGGCGCACCCGGCCAGAAGAATTCCGGGAAACCCCAGTCGAGATCGTCGTCAGGAT
>DASSSG010000642.1:0-9231 GCA_035708545.1 Bryobacteraceae bacterium
AGCGAGCGCAGGCCCACAGGCGTCAGCAGGCGCTCTTCGCAAATACGAACTACCGGCTCCCAGCGCGATTCATCGAGAACCGGGTGACACAGTGAAATCGCGAAGAGCTGGTTCGGACGCAGTCCGGGATCGTCGCCGCCCTCCTCGGTATCGACGACATCGTACAAATGCCCCCCCTCTTCGTACCAGAACCGCTTATTGAACGATTCGCGCGTGCGAGCGGCGTATCCGCAGATTCGTTCCGCGTCCGCATGCCGCTCTTCACGCCGTAGCCAGCTTTCGAGCAGCTTCAGCGCGTTGTACCACAGGGCGTTGATCTCGACCGCCTTGCCGCGCCGCGGCGTCACCACCCAGTCGTCGACTTTCGCATCCATCCACGTGAGCTGGTAGCCCGGTGCGCCCTGCTTCAGCAGACCGTCCGCGGGATCGACGCCGATACCGAAGCGCGTGCCGCGCAGATGGTGATCGACAATATCGAGCATGACCGGCAGCACGGAGCGAAGAGTGTGCCGGTCGCCGGTCGCCGCGACGTAGCGATCGAGCGCATGGAAGAACCACAGCGTCGCGTCCGCTGTGTGGTAGAGGCCCTCTTTCTCGCCTTCCGGAAACATGTTCGGGATCAGTCCCTCGCGCACATAACGTGAAAACGTGCGCAGGATCCAGCCCGCCTCGGTGTGCCGGCACGGCACGAGCGTCAGCCCCTCGAGGCTGATCATCGTGTCGCGGCCCCAGTCGGTGAACCAGTGATACCCGGCAATCACCGTACGAACTTCCCCTCCTGCAGCCCGCGCCCGCGCGGAATCTTCCACGCGGCCGGCGGGGGTGATGATGAACTGGTCGGCCGCGAGCACCAGCTCGGCGCCCATTCCCTCCTGCGCATCCGGATGCGACTGGGAGATGAGGCGGCGCAGACGGGTACGCTCGATGTCCCAGGCCGCAAGCGGATCGAAGGCGCGAATGGTGTCCCACGATTCCGTTGAAGCGACCAGCGTCGCCCATTCCGCGTTCTGAAGCTCGAATCGAAAGTATCCGGGGCTCCAGAGATCGCCGCGCGATTCGTAGCCGCGCGCCTCCTCGATCCGGTAGAGGACCTCCTGGAGGTAGCGCCGCTCGAAGGTAAACGCAGCGGCGTTGCCGTAGGCTTTCACTCGCAGCGGCGGCAGCGTGCCCATGATCGCGGCGGCGAATTCGAATCGGTCCTCGGTGACGGTGACGGTGTACGGCTCGTCGAGCGGAACGCCCAGCGTGCCCTCGTGCGGACGGAAGTGCAGGGCCGGACGCAGCTCGAGTCTCACCCTCGCATCCGGTTCAATGGTGCGGTAGCTGATATGGACCGTGTTCTGCCGGTGCGGCAGCAGAACGCGCTTCTCGAGCGTGATCCCGTTCACGCGGTACGTCCAGATCGGCAGCCCGACTTCGAGCCGAAACTCGCCGAGATAGTTCCGCGCGCGCCCGACCAGCCGGCTGTTGACCCGCTCCTCGCCGCCGAGCTGCACCAGTGTTCCGTCGGGAAATCGCAGCTGCTCGGCAAGGTAGTTCAGCATCATCCTGCGGCCCCATGGCGAAGGCAGTGCGGCGATCAGCAGGCCGTGAAAGCGGCGCGTCAGCACGCCGCCCACTGTTCCGCACGCGTAGCCGCCGAGGCCGTTGGTGACGAGCCATTCGCGATCGACCAGACTTTCGATCTCGGCAGCTTGCGGGTCCGGCCATTCGAGCCGGCGAACGAGCTCATTCATCTTTTTTGTGTAATGTTTGGGGCTTCGCAGGCAGCGGAGCCGGCCGCAGCACGACCGCCGCTTCCCCGGGCACGCGCCAGTTCTCGTCGCTGTCGACCGCCGCCGTTCCGCACCCGCCATAGCGCGGGTCCTCGGTCGAGAACAGAATCTCCCACTGCATATCTTTGGGCGGCGCAAGCAGCGGCTCCGGCGCCGGATCCAGGTGCAGGTCTTGGCCGAGATTGACGAGCAGCAGACGGTCGCCATCGTCGGCCGCGAAGAAGCGCAGTACGAAGGCATGTGCCGCCAGAACGGCGCCGTCAACATGTCCCGGAGCCTGCATCGAGAACGCGGCATCTTCGCGGCGCAACCGCAGCAGGTCACGGTACAGATCAAGGGTGGACCGGTGCCGCTCGCGCTCGCCCCAGTCAAGCTTGCACCGCTCGAAGGTCTGAGGATCATTGGGGGTACTAAAGCGCGCCTGCACCTCGGGCGTTTTCATCCTGCGCCACTGTTCGAGAAACTCGCGGCGGCCCCTCGCCACGAGCTCGGCCAGGCGCGGCTCGTGATCGGCGAAGTACAGGAACGGAGCCGAGGCCGCGAACTCCTGGCCCTGGAACAACATCGGCGTGCCTGGCGCGAGCAGCATCAGAGCCGTCACCGCCCTTAGCCGTCCGGGGCTCGTGAGCTTGTGTATGCGCTCGCCGTGTGCGGAATTCGCGACCTGATCATGATTCTGGATGAACGTGATGAAAGCATGAGAGGGAATGCCGAACGCCGGCGTGCCTCGCCGCTTCTTCTGCCATTTATAGCGCTGGCCCTGGTAGAGGTAGCCGTACTTGACGGCGGAAATGAACTCCTGAGGTGCGCCAAGGTAGTCGGTGTAATAGGCGTCGTTGTGGCCGGTGAGTGCGACCATCGCCGAATGATGGAAATCGTCGTTCCACAGCCCGTCGAGGCGGTAGCCGCCTTCCTGCACCGGCCGGACCAGGCGGGTCTCCTGAGGCTCATTCTCCGCCACGACGATGGTGCCGCGCCCGGCGGCGGCCTCCCGCACGCGTCGCCCGACCACCCGGAGTATGTGTTCCGGTGAATCGTCAAAGATGCTTTGCGTGGCGTCGAGCCGGAGGCCGTCGAGGTGATACTCGCTTACCCAGAAGGCCGCGTTGTCCGCATAAAACTCGCGAACAGGACGGCTGCCGGTCCCGTCGAAGTTGATGGCCTCGCCCCATTCCGTCACGTGCTTCGTCGAAGAATACTCTCGCGAATACTGCGCGAGGTAATTGCCATCGGGGCCCAGGTGATTGTAGACGACATCGAGAATGACCGCAAGTCCGAGTTCATGAGCCCGGTTGACGAACTCACATAAGTCTTCCGGCCGGCCGTACACGTGATATGGCGCGAACAGGTCGACACCGTCATAACCCCACCCGAATCGGCCGGGAAATTCGGCGATGGGCATGACCTCGAGGACGGTCACGCCGAGGTCGGCAAGTGCAGGTAAGTGCGCAAGCGCAGCCCGCCACGTGCCTTCGGGCGTAAACGTTCCGACGTGCATCTCGTAGATCACCTGCCCGCGGATCGTGATGCCGCCCCAGCGCGCATCCCTCCAGCGGAATGCGGCCGTATCGATGACCTCCGAAGGACCGTGCGGCCCCTGCGGCTGAAAGCGCGAAGCAGGGTCGGGAAACGCGTCGCTACCGTCCAGCCGATACTTGTACAAGGTTCCCGGACCGGCTCCGGGCACGATGCCGGAGTGATACCCATCCCTGTCTGGCGCGAGCAGAGTCGCCGTGCCGCCAATGAGCACCTCGACCTTCCGCTTCCCCGGTGCCCACACACGGAAATGCACGCCGCCATCGCGCAGGCATTCGGCGCCGTGCTGCAGGCGTCGCTGGAATGTGGTCTCGACGGCCAACTCGTTCAATCCTCAGGATGATTCGGGAAGGGTAACAGAATACCGTTTGTCAGAGGCTGAAATTTTTGAAATCGTTTCAACGAGAAGGGCGTCTGGTCAGCGTGGCTGACAGTTCGGAACGCAAACCTGCGACCGTTCTCGTGGTCGAGGATGACGATCAGGTGCGCGCCTTTATCCGCACCCTTCTGAAGCAGGACGGATATGAGGTTCTCGAGGCCGCCAGCGGCCCCGACGGCCTCGCCCTCGCGCGTGCCCGCGGTCCGGCGATCGACCTTCTGGTCTGCGATATGCTGCTGCCCGAGCTCAGCGGCTATGACCTCGCCGAGCAGGTGCACGCGCAGTTTCCCAACATGGCTCTGCTGCTGATGACCGGATACGTCGAGGGCGACATCGTGCAGCGCGGAGTCGGCGAGCTGGGCGCCGTGTTCCTGGACAAGCCGTTCCAGCCTGCCGTGCTGCGTCGCAAAGTTCGAGAAGCCATTGGGCACTCGCTGTCGGCATCGCGATAGCATGTCCATGTGAAGTTCAGCCCCTTTCACCTGTTACTTGCCGCTGGGCTGGCGGCCGTCCAGCCCCAACCGGAAGCCTTCAAATCTCCCGAAGTTCAGGCCGATAGCAGCATCACCTTCCGGCTCAGGGCGCCAAACGCAGCCGAGGTGACGGTTCGCGGCGACTGGATGACCGCGCCTGAGAAGCTGGCCAGAGACGAACCGGGCGTGTGGAGTTTGAGTGTGGGTCCTCTCGCGCCCTGTATCTGTTCCTGCTCGTCTTTGCCGTTGCTGTTCCAGCGGCGCTCGTAAGAGGTGCTTATGCCAGTCGAACTTCCCCGCGATGAAGTCGTGTTCACGCTCAATGAGCTGATCGAGACCTGTCTCGATGGTCAACAGGGATTCCTCGATGCGGCGACGCATGCCACCAATTCCGAGCTCAAACAGATGTGCATGGAGTACTCGCGCCAGCGGGCCCGCTTCGCGGCTGAGCTTCATGAGCATGTGCGACGGCTCGGCGGCAGGCCGGATGAGTCAGGCAGCGTTGCCGGAGCGCTCCACCGGCGCTGGATCGACGTGAAATCAGCGATCGTGGGCCGTGACGACGAGGCGATTGTCACCGAGTGCAACCGCGGGGAAGACGTCGCGCTTGCGAGGTATCGGGAAGCTCTCGGCAGGAATCTGCCCGTGCAGAGTCGGGCGATTGCGCAGGCTCAGTTTGACCAAATCAGCCACGCACGCGATCGCATCCGCGCGCTCACAAGCTCCTGACCCGAGTTGAGTAGTTACCCTGCAGATAATCCGTTACTGAGAAGAGGTGCAGTTTTGAACGGCCGAGTCGTCACCTGTAGTTCCTGCTCGGGGTTTCCGGCTGAGATTGCCGCTTTCCTCGAGCAGCACCGGGGCAGCGAGGCACTGATGATCGGTGCTTCACGTGGCACTGCGGATGACCTGCTTCGGGATGCGGCGCCGGGCGGAATCGTGGGAGCGCATCGCTTTACGCTGGCTCAGGCCGCCGCTGTATTGTCCGCGCCCGCGCTGGCGCACCGCGGACTGAAGATCGCTGATCATTTCACCTCTGAAGCGCTGGCGGCGCGCGTTGTGCATGAGCTGCGACTCCGAAAAAGCTGGAAGTATTTCGGCCCGGTAGCGGCGACGCCCGGATTTGCGCAGGCACTGGCGCGGACCCTGACCGAGTTGAGACTTAATGAGGTATCGGGCGAGAAGGTCCGAAACTCCGGGACGCCCGGTGCGGATCTCTCTGCCGCGCTCGCTCTGTATACCGAATTGCTGGCTCGTGGCGGGATAGCCGATGTCGCGGATTTGTTTGTGACTGCCGTTGAAGCCTGCGTGCCCCCGAACAGGCTGATCGGGTTGCCGATCGTCTTTCTCGACGTGGAACTCGGAAGTGTGCTCGCGCGGCGATTTGCCTCCGCACTCGCGCGACTCAGCCCTGCGGTGCTCGCTTGTACCCTTTCGGCGGACAAGGACGGCACTGGTTTCTTCGAAAATCTGTTCGGGGCAGCCGCAACGTGCATTCATCAGAATTCGGCGAACGCTGATACGCTGCAGCGGGTCTGGGCCGGACTCTTCGTTGCATCGGCGCGGGCGCGGCACGAGCTCGATGACACGCTGGATTACTTCTCCGCGCCCGGCGAGGCGATGGAGTGTGTCGAGATTGCACGGCGGATCGTGAAGCTCGGGTTGCCGTTCGATCGTGTCGCTGTGCTCCTCCGCTCGCCGGAACGTTATCAGCCGCTGCTGCAGGAGGCGCTCCGGCGTGCCGGGATTCCCGCGCATTTCACCCGCGGCGTGGTGCGGCCCGATCCAGCGGGGCGCGCTTTTCTGGCGCTGCTCGAGTGCGCGCTCGAGAACTGCTCGGCTTCGCGGTTCGCCGAGTATCTGTCGCTGGCCCAGGTGCCGTCTCCAGGCCAGCCGAGCCCGCACGCAACCGCCAGCGATGACGAGATTCACAGCGCATTGCGCGGCGAAGTCGATCGACCCGAAGAAATTCAGGAACCCGAAGACGACGACAGCGATCCCGTGATCGCGGGCACGCTGCAGGCGCCGGCGCAATGGGAACACCTCCTCATCGATGCGGCGGTCATCGGCGGAGCGGACCGGTGGGAACGGCGGCTGAAAGCGCTCGAGAACGAGCTGCGGCTCAGGCTCGCCGGGAGCGAAGACCCCGCGCATTACCAGCGCGAGCTGCAGCGGCTGGACAACCTGAAAGCGTTCGCGCTGCCGCTCATCCAGCGGCTCGCGAACCTGCCGAAGCTTGCTCCCTGGGGGACCTGGCTCGAACGGCTGACGGAACTTGCGCGCGTTTCCCTGCGCAGACCGTCTTCCGTACTCGCAGTTCTCGAAGAACTCGAACCTATGGCGGATGTGGGGCCGGTCGGCCTCGCTGAGGTCGCGCTCGTGTTGTCGGACCGTTTGCGTTTTCTCCGGCGTGAACCGCCGCTGCGGCGGGGCGGGCATGTGTTTGTCGGAGCGATTGACGAGGCGCGGGGGCGCTCCTTCGATGCGGTCTTCGTCCCCGGGCTGGCGGAGGGCGTATTTCCCCGCAAGGTCGCCGAGGATCCGCTCCTGCTCGATGCGTATCGCGCGAAGGTCTCCGACACGCTGCACACAAACAAGCAGCGGCGCGAGCGCGAGCGGCTGCTGCTGAGGATCGCGGTCGGGGCCGCGGCGAAGCAGTTCACCTTCTCCTGGCCGCGCGTGGATATGGCCGAGTCGCGGCCGCGCGTCCCGTCGTTCTATGCCCTCGAGGTCATCCGCGCCGCCAACGGCTACCTGCCTGAACTGAGATCGTTTCAGGAAGAGGCGGCAGCCCGGGCGCCTTCTCGTTTGGACCGGCTGGCGCCCGTTGCATACGCCGATGCAATCGACAATGCGGAGTACGATCTTGTGGCGCTCGATCGTGCCGTACCGAAGCAGGGTAAGCCGCAGCTCGGGGCCATGGCTTATCTGACACACGTGAGTGAGCCGCTCGGCCGCTCGCTGCGGGCGCGGTACAGCCGCTGGGAGATCAGGTCGAAGTGGACTGCCTGTGACGGCCTGGTAAACGCCGACGCGGACCTCGGTCCGTCATTGCAGGCGTACCGGCTGGCGGAGCGGCCGTACTCGCCGACCGCTTTGCAGGCGTTCGCGTCATGCCCGTACCGTTTCGCTCTGCTCGGCATGCATGGCCTGCGGCCACGCGACACGATCCAGCCGATGAATCAGATGGACCCGCTGACGCGCGGCGCTCTGTTCCATGCGGCACAGCGGGAGTTCTTCGAGCGCGCGGTCGAACGCGAGCTGTTGCCGGTCACGGCGGCGAATCTGCCCGCTTGCCGCGACGTTCTGGATGCGAGCCTCAAACAGACTGAAGAACAGTACCGGGAGCAGCTCGCACCGGCGATCGCGCGTGTCTGGAACGCGGAGATTGAAGACATGCGCACCGATCTCCAGGGCTGGTTGCAGCACATCGCAGGCGAGAGTGACTGGCGCCCGGAGCACTTTGAGCTGGCGTTCGGCCTGCGCGAACGATCAGAGCGCGATGCGCTCAGCAATGCCGAGCCGGTCGTCCTCGATCGCGGCGTGAAGTTGCGTGGAGCCATCGATCTGGTGGAGCGGCACGCCACGCGCGGCACGCTTCGGATTGTGGATCATAAGACGGGCAAGCCTCCCGAGCGGCGTTCGCCGCAGGTTGGCGGTGGCACGTCCCTGCAGCCGCTGCTTTATGCGCTGGCAGCGGAGAAACGCCTGGGCGGGCCCGTCGACTCCGGGCGGCTGTTTTACTGCACAAACAAGGGCAATTACCAGATCGTCGATGTGCCGCTGACAGCCGATACGCGCCTGCGCGTGGGCCGCGTGCTCGAGATCATCGACCACGCAATTGCGACCGGCAATCTGCCGGCAGCGCCGAATCCGAAGGCGTGTGACACCTGCGACTGCCGGTGCGTGTGCGGGCCTCATGAGGAGCGGCGCTGGCGCCTCAAGACCGTGGAGTTTGAGGAGCTGCAGGAGCTGAGGAACATGCCATGACGCCGCGGCCGCGATTAGCCCCCTCCGATGATGCCGCTCGGCGGCGGATATGTCAGTCCCTCCGGGAAAGCCTCATCGTCGAGGCATCCGCGGGAACCGGGAAAACGACCGAGCTGGTCAACCGGATCGTACAGGTGTTGTCGGAAGGCCTGACGGCGATCGACAGGATTGTCGCCGTCACCTTCACGCACAAGGCCGCCGGCGAGCTCAAAATTCGCCTCCGGCAGAGGCTCGATGACGAGCGCGCACGTGCCAGGGACGGCGGCGAGCTCGAGAAAGCGGATCGGCTGGAGAGCGCGCTCGAAGAACTCGAAGAAGCGACAATCGGTACGATTCACGGCTTCTGCGCGCAGATCCTGCGCTCCCGGCCGGTAGAGGCCCGGGTCGATCCCGCGTTCGAGGAGCTGACTGAGGCCGAGGCTGCGCGGATTTACGACCGGGCATTTCAGAACTGGTTTCAGCGGCAACTCGAGCAGGAGTCTCCGGGGTTGCGGCGCGGCCTTGCGCGGCTCGCCTGGCGGCCCGACTGGGAGACCGGGCCGGCAACCGAGGCACTCAGGGCCGCGGGTAAGAAACTCATTGAATGGCGCGATTTCACGGCGCTCTGGCAGTCCGAGCCCTTCGATCGCGACGCGGCGGTTCGCGATTTGCTCGAGCGGGCGCGGCACCTGTGGGGCCTGGCGCGCGCGTGTACGCGGACTTCCGATGGACTGGTTAGTTCGCTGCGGCCGCTGCGGGACGCGCTGGCGTGGATCGAGCGCGGGCGCGTCGCCGACTACGACACGCTCGAGGCCGTGCTGCTCAAGCTCAGCGCCGATCTCAGGAGCGGCTTTCGGAAGGGCAGCGGCTTTTTCTCTCGCGAGGTCACGCGTGAGGAGGTGGTCAGGTCTTACGAGAACTTCCAGACCGTGCTGGAACAATTCCGGTTAGAAGCCGGCGTGCTGCTCGCCTGCCAGCTGCAGCAGGAGATGCAGTCGCTGGTGACCGAGTACACGGACCTCAAGGCGCGAACGGGCCGGCTGGACTTTGTGGACCTGCTCCTCCGGACAAGGGACCTCGTGCGTGACGACCGGACAGT
>DASSSG010000643.1:0-4200 GCA_035708545.1 Bryobacteraceae bacterium
GCCGATCTGAGCGGGCCGTTGAAAGACATGGAATAACTTGCCGAACGGGAGATACAGCAGTGTGCCGATGACAGTGATCGCGTGCAGGATGGCAAGGAAACCGTAAAACGCGCCGCGCAGCCACAAGGTAGACGCGGTCAGCGCGAGGCCGGTGACGGAGATCGCGAACAGCAGGATGAGCGGCAGGAAATCGGTCCCGAAATCCTGCAAAGTGAGCGCGCCACGATCACGCAGTCGCCGCCACAGCGACAGGCCAATGCCCGCGAGCACGAGCACGGCCGCAATATCGAGCCCGTGAAACAGCAGCCAGGAGACGATCGTGCGAATGCGGAACGAACCGACCGGAAACCCGAAAAGGTACGTTACGTACGTCATCTGGTCATCCGGCGCGCTGCCGAAGTGAATCCAGCCAAAGACCAGAGGGAACGTAATCGCCGCGGCGATGATGCATCCCCAGAAAATGCACTGATGCATGAACCAGCGCAGGGCAGAGCGCCTGAATATGAACTGCTGTTCGACGACATGCGTGAAGAACGTCCTCGCGATAATGCCCACGCTCCTGAGCAGGCCCTGTGACCGCAGGAGTTCGAACGAGCGTTTGAAGAAACGGCGGGTCGGCGGCTTGCGGAGCCAGACGGCGTGATGGTAGACGATGCCCCAGGTCGCGAAAACAACAGCGAACGTATAGATCACCAGCGCGGGGTCGAAATTCTGAAGATTGCGTGAGCCGACGACAATAGCTGCGATCAGCAGCGCGGTAACCATTGACGCCCAGGCCCCGGCGCGCAGCTTGTCCGCGGTCTGCGACACCTGCAGGTCATACGCGAGCTCGGCAGTCTTCTGCCTCGGCAGGAACAGCCTGGCGTTCAGCAGCCACATGGCGCCCGACGTCGCCGCAAGCAGAACGAACCCAGGATACACGCTGCCGAGACGATCCCGGAAAAAGCCGAGCAGAAGCGGCGGGAAAAATCCTCCCAGGCCGCCCATCGCGCCGACGAGGCCGGTCACAGTCGCGGTGTTGCCGGGGAAGTACTGCGGCACCAGTTTGAACACCGCGCCGTTGCCGAGGCCGAGCAATGCCGCTGAGCCGAGCGCGCCGACGGTGAACGGAATCATTGATGGCCAGGTGAGCAGAAGCGCGAACGGCACAATGCCGAGGAATACTCCCGAGAGCACGCGCGCGCCGCCAATCCGGTCCGACAGAGTGCCGCCGACCGGACGCAGCAGCGTCGCGAGCACCACAAACCCAGCGGTCCTCAGGCCAGCGTCGGTCATCGTGAGTCTGAACTCGTCGCGCAGGAGTGCCGGCAGGTAGACGGAGAACGCCACGAACCCGCCGAACGTGACGAAGTAAAACGCCGAGAGCGCCCACGACAGCCGTTCGGTCGCAAGCACGCGCAGCATTGCGCCGAAACTGGCGCGTCTTTTTGGTCCGGGCGCATCGCGAGCGCCGGCGAAAAACACGACCGCCCACACTGCCGTCACGCCGGCAATACCGTAGAACACCGCCGGCCGGCCAAACTGCGCGGCAGTTACGGGCCCGAGGAAGACGGCTGCGGAATGTCCGATATTGCCAAGGCCATAAATCCCGAGCGCGGCACCTTGCCGCTCGGGTGGGAACCAGCGCGACACAAAGCCTGCGCCAACGGCAAAGGAGGAGCCGGCGAGGCCCAGCAGGAAGGCAAAGCCAAGCAGTTCCTGATACGTGGCGGCGGCCGGAATGACGGCGGCCGATGCGGCGACGGCCACGAACAGCAGTGTGAATACCACGCGGCCGCCGAAGCGGTCGGTCAACATCCCCATCGGGATGCGGGCGAGCGAGCCGAGGAGCACGGGCACGGCTACGAGCAGCGCGGTCGCCTGTGCGCTCAGCTGAAATTCGGCGCGGTATGCGGCGGCGAAGGCGCTGATCAATCCCCAGGCGCAGAAACAGATCGCGAAGGAGATGGTCGCGAGCGCGAGGTTCTGTCCCGGCGCCCGGCTTCCGCTGCGGGCCAGAGGGCTTTCTGTGGTGGTAACTCCGGGTGGCGACAAGGTTCCCTTCTCGCGAGGGTACTGCACCCCGCCGGTTAAATGTGTGACTTCGTTATGCGTGGCCCGTCAACCACGGCAATTGCCCGCGGCTGACGCACTCGTACGCGTAGATATACATTCCGGCAGACCAGGCCTGATCGCGAACGCCCATCGGCTCGCCGGTTGCGCCGTGGTGCCACTCACTGAATTCGCCGGCGTTATTCAGCGCGGCCAGCCGCCCCAGCGCGGCTTCGGCGTCGCGGTCACGATCCGCCATGACCAGAGCGGCTACGTAGAAGCCGCCGATGAACGGCCAGATACCACCATTGTGGTAGTGCTCGGGCAAGTTGAGCATGCCGTAGTAGTCGCGCCAGTCCGGATCGCCTGGGCGGATTGCGGGATGAAGAGCTTTCATCGGGCGGTCGGCCAGGTGATGCCGGTCGATGAAGTCGAGGATGGTTGCTGTTGCGCCCGCGTCCGCCACACCGCTGACTATTGCGAGCAGATTGCCAAGTGAGTCGAACCATTCCCCAACGGCGCGGAAACCGAGCCATGGCAGATAGTGCGGCTCGTCTGCCAGCTTGCGTTTAATCGGCAGCCACCGCCGGCGTCCGAGGGAGTCCTGTGCCTCCTGAGACTCGGTCGAGAATGTGTGCCGAACGTGCCGCAGCATGTCGCCGTCACCCCGATACCAGAAGTACTCGTTCATCCTGTCGGCCAGGCGCGCCGCCTCAGCGTGCCGGCCGCACAAGTCGAGGACGAGTTTGTACAGGCAGTTGAGGTACAATCCCTTGCCCCGCGTGCAGAAGCGATCCTGCCAGTCGGCACTCTCCTGCATACTGAGCAATCCGCTCTGATCCACGTCCTGGCATGCATACCAGGCAAGCACGTCATCGATACAGGCCTGATCCGCATGCAGGATGCGCGAACCGATGATCCACCACAGACCCGCATCCGCATAGGCGCGAAAGTTCGCGATGCCGGAGTCAGGGTTCACGTTGTTGGGAATAGCGCCTGCAGGCGCCCGACGCGTTTTCAGAAGCGCGACGCTGGCAGAGAGTGCGTCGCGAATCGCCGCATCCTCGACGAGCGCGCCGCCGAGCAGCGCGATCATGCTGTCGCGCGCCCAGACCTCGTGGTGGCCTGCTCGCCGTGCGGACGCGATCAAACCTTCGGGCCGGCAGCAACGTCGAAGAGAGATGATGGCCGCCCGATACGCACGATCCGTAAGCGGCGGCAACGCATCAGAGTAACAGGCACACCGCGCTAAACTACAAGGACCACCACCACAACGTTGGGGGTTTCGTGGCAAACCGATTTCGCATTGTCGTCTTCGTGCTCCTGCTGGTCGCGGCAGTCGCCGTCGTGGGCTGCAAACGGAAGCAGGCAGCGGCGAAGTCCGGGGGACCGCCTGTCGTTCCGGTGTCGGTTGCAAAGGCCGTGCAGGAGTCGGTACCCGTCGAGGTGCGCGTGGTGGGTACGGCGGAGGCTTCGGCGAAAGTCGAAGTCAAATCGCAGGTCACGGCGCCCCTGCTGCGCGCCGCATTCACCGAAGGACAGAACGTCGCGAAAGGCGGGTTGCTTTTCGAATTGGACTCACGGCCGTTCCAGGAAGCCCTGCGGCAGGCCGAGGCGGCGCTCGCACGCGATCGCGCGCAACTGCGCCAGGTTGAAGCGACGCTCGCTCGCGATCAGGCGCAGGCGAAGAATGCCGAAACCGATGCCGCGCGCTATGCCGAGCTCGCCAAAGCAGGCGTGATTGCAAAGGCGCAGTACGATCAGGTACGAACGAACGCCGACGTGTTTCGCGAATCCGTGCGCGCGGCACAGGCGACCATCGAGAGCGCAAAAGCCGCGCTCGAGAGCGATCAGGCGGCGATCGCCAAAGCGAAGCTCGACATCAGCTACTGCCAGATTCACGCTCCCATCTCGGGGCGAACCGGCAATCTGCTCGTGCATCCCGGCAATCTGGTCAAAGCGAACGATATCGCTCTCGTTGTCATCAACCAGGTCTCTCCGATATGGGTGAACTTCAGCGTCCCCGAACAGCAGCTCGGCGCGATTCGCCGGCTGAGCGCGCGACAGCGGCTGCCTGTCCGGGTTTCACTGCAGGATGATCCGAGCCGTCAGGCGGTCGGACAACTCGCCGTGGTCGACAATACCGTCGATCCCGCGACCGGCACAATC
>DASSSG010000644.1:0-4036 GCA_035708545.1 Bryobacteraceae bacterium
GACCCTGCCGAGGACGGCGGGCTTCGCGGCGGTCCCGCGCACGCGAAGGTCGGCCTCGGCCTGCAGATCGCTTGTCATGACCGCCTGGAACATGAGGTTCGGGACCGTTTCAACCCGGAGATCAAGCGCCGTATTGCGCAGGAATTCATTCGGCGTCGATGGTGTCTGGATCGGCTTCGCGGAGGACTGCAGCAACCCGCCGACATCCGTCTGCGGATTGAACGCGGCGCGCAGAATCGTTATGGTGCCGGTCAGGAAACCCCGCGACGCTGTTCCGTTCGCATTGATATTGGCGTTGACGCCCAGGCTGACGCCTTCGGGGTAGCGCACGCGGACACCATCGGCGCGCGCCTGCAGTCTGTAGGTCAGCTCGGAAGCGAAGCCGACGAAACCGTTCACGTTCAGCTTTCCGCCGCCGGTGACCGCCGCGAGGCGCTCGATAGTCGCACGATTGCGATCGAAGAGAATCACACCATTCGCCTGATCGATGCCGTTCGGGAGGTCGACGATATAAAACGATGCGTCTTTCAGCTCCATCCTGCCGGCGACCTGTGGATCCTCGAGCGAGCCGCGCACGGAGGCGGCGATTACCGCTCCGCCGGAAGTCACCCAGTCTCTGTTGAAGTTCTCGAGCACGTCCAGGTTCAGAGTGCCATTGACACGCAGGTCCCACGGCTGCCTGGCTTTGTAGTTCAATGTCCCGGCGAGCTCGAGATTGGTCTCCGGCCCGACGAAACGTGCACTGCGGACGTGTATTCCGGCGGGGTCAAGCTCGATCACGACCGGTCCCTGGTTGCGCAGCGCGAGGTCCACCTTCGGCGCGCGTGCGGGTACGCGCGTCGGCACCAGCTCCAGCGTTGGCAACTCCAAACGGGCGCGCATCAACTCGGGCTTGCGCGCCGGACCGCTGAACGTCAGGCGTCCCGCGATCGTGCCGTCGAATGGCATCGATCCGCCCGGCCGCGCGGCGATGACGAGATCCTGCACGGTCGAGAACGCCAGCGGCGAGAATTCGAGCTGGCCGCTGCCCTGATAGTCGCCAGTGAGCTGGAACGCTGCGTTGCCTCTGATCTCTGATCCGCGGAAGTTCCCGTTGGCGGCGATGGTCAGGTCGGCGCCTGAGGTATTCGCGTCTACCACGAAATCGCCGATCGGCTTCTTGTCCACCACCAGCTTGCGGAGTGCCGCCTGGCCGTTGAGCGTAGTGAGCAGAAACTCGCCTTTGCGGATGTTCGCCTGACCAACCGCTTTGATATCGACCGCGGCGTCGGTTCCGGGCCGCCGATCGCGTACGGCTTTGAACTGGGCGAGCGTAAATCCGCGGCTGGTGACTTCGAACCTCAGGGTGCCGTTGGTCCAGTCAGTCGGGGGGTGCATATAAGCGCCGGCGAGCAGAATACGCGCGCTGCCGGACTCGACCTGGCCATCGATCAGTTCCACGCCGGTGCCGGCGTAGCGAATCTCGGCCCGGATGCGATCAAAACTCTCGCCGTAGATCGTCGGCTTGTCGATCAGGACATGCATCACGGCCCTGGGGTCCTTTGATGTGCCGGAGGCGTCGATGTCGACAGAGAGGACGCCGTCGATGGGGAGGTTCCGGCCCGCTTCCGCGAGCACTTTACTGAGCTGCACACCCTGCAAACGAACCTTGCCGCTCAGAACTCCCGTATCGGTGGGCTTCCAGTTGGCGAGCGCAACATCGAAGCTGCCCTCGAGCGTCATGGTGCCCTGCGCGGCAGCCATGCTGCGGAGGTGAACTCCCGTGGGATCGGCATTCACCTGCGCGAAGAGCGTGTCGACCTGCTGGTTCTGAACTTTGAAGTTACTCGCTTTCAGCGTGCCCGAGATCTGAGCCTTTGCAGTGGGTCCGGTGACGGTCCCTTCGAAGACGGCCAGGCCGCCCGGGTTCAGCCGTACCGGCAGCTGCTTCGGCGCATTCTTCGGCGCCGCCATGGCGATTATTGGCAACAGATCATCGAGATTGCGCGACTCCAGGCGAACCTGCAGTTTCTGCCCGAGCGTACCGGTGAACTGCATTCGGCTGTTCGGCGTAGTCAGATACGAGTTGCCCAACTGGAGCGACTGCGTTCGCTGGTCCCAGGCGAAATGGATTTTGCCTTCAATTGGCTCCTGGGCACGGGCGGGAGAGATGTCGAGGGCTCCGGCCGCGCGGAGATCGTTCGCGCCTTTGCGCAGCGAGCCCGCGACTTCAATCGGCCCGTTCACGGCGCCGTTCCAGGGCACGTTCCTGACTCCCTGCGCAATCGCGATGCTCCGCAGCGAGACCCCGTTGATGCGGCCGGTGAGCTTCAGCGATTTGAAATCATTGGTCAGCGACGCATCGCCGGTCAGCGAGCCATCGAGCGCCCTGAGGTTGAGCCCGCGCAGCAGCAACTGGTCTTTATTCAGCTGGACATGGGAATCGAGCGAGACGTTGCTGAGCCGGAAACCGCCCTGCGCGACCGCAAGCCCGTGGCCGGAGATCCGGCCGGCGATCTGATACTGCTCGCCGGAGCGATAGGTGGCTGTACCGGTGAACCGCACGACGCCGACGTGCGGCGGCGGCAATTGCAGCGGTCCTCCGAGCTCCGACAGATCGCCGACGGCGCGAACGTCAAATTTTGCTTCCGGGTCTTTGAAGTTCGACACACCGCCGCGAATGGAGATGTTCGAGCGGGGCATTCCGAGCCGAGCGCTGTCGACCAGGAGCGCGTTGCGTTCGAGCTTCACCTGGCTTTCGAAGGAAACCGTCATGGGCCTGATCTCGCCCGACGCAAAGCGCATCCGCTCAAAGTTCAGCGTGCCGGCATACCGCGGGCCGGTGAAGTCATACTTCAGGTTGATTTCCAGGTTTTCGCCCTGGAGATTCAAAGGTATTTTGCGATCGGTATAACGAATACTGCCGCCATTCAGCCGGAAATCCTTAACGGCGAGATCGAGAACCGTCTGAATCGGGTCCTTGTCGCTTTTTCGTTCGACTTTCGGTGTCGGGAAGTTCGTGATGCCTTTTTCGTCGACAATCAGGTTCACCGCCGGCCTGTCGACGATCAGCGCCGCAATATCGATGTCCCGCTTGAGCACCGAGATGATCTTCAGCCCGACTTCGATTGCCTCGGCGCGCAGCAGTGGAGCTTCGCTTGCGGGCTCGGTCCCGCGCAGTACGACCGGAGCCACGCGCGCGCGCAGGTTACGCCAGTCGAATCGGAAGGAGCCAATCTCGGCGCGGCCGCCGCTCGAACGTTCGAGCTCGAACACGATTCGCGCACGGACCTTCTCCTCGAACCATCTGCTGGGGAGTATCAGGACTGCCGCGAGGACGAGGATGGCCGCGAGCCCGACAAGGCTGCCCAGGATCCAGAGTGTGATGCGAACCGGCCGGCTCATCGGTACGTCTCCGCGACCAAACACCTCGTGCGCTTAGTGCCTGCCCCGCAGAGCAGCGCAACACCACCGTCGAGGCTGTCGGGCCGGCAGCCGGCCCAACATGCGCAGGACTTCATTGGAACACCACTCGCCGATAGCGGATTCTCGTCTGCGTGCGTGTCTGGCCGAGCCAGCGGTCGAGCGCGGAATTCGCGCGCTCGGAAAGCATATCGTTCTCGATTTGCGCGCGAACGTCATCGAAGCTCGGCGGGGCGCCCTTGTTCCGGCCACGCCACTCCGTCACGAATACGTTCTCGTAGTACTCGCGGATCTCCGTTTCGTTGATCTGCACGCCGGGCCGGAAACGCACATCGACAAAACGCAGCAGCCGCGTCTGCCATTCGAGGTGGCGCTTCACGTCTTCATCGCTGAGTCTGTACTCGGCGAGCGCTCGACGATATGCGGCATCGGTCGGATAACGGTTCCTGAGGATTGCCAGTACCTCCGGTGCGATCTCGGTCTTCTGCCCCTGCGCGCCCGGGGCGGCTGCCATTTCGCGCCGGATCAGGGCCTGCTCGACGAGCCTGTCCGCGGCGCGCCGCCTGCTCTCGGGACTGTAATCAGGCTTCTCGCGATTCAGGAAAGCGGTAAGCCGGATCTGGCGCAGGATCTC
>DASSSG010000645.1:0-7070 GCA_035708545.1 Bryobacteraceae bacterium
CCGGCCTGCGAAAGCCCGAGCAGCACCATGGCGGTGTCGTCGATATCGGGATAAAACTCGTTGGCGAATTCGAAGTACCAGCCCGACGGTTCCGTGTTCGGGCGCTTGACGCTCCAGTCGCCTTTGCGGCGAACTTCCTTCGAGACCACCCAGTCGGCGGCGCGCCGCAGGACGCCTTCGGGCGCCGCGCCCGATTTTCCGAGCGCGTACATGATGATCGCGGTGTCCCAGACGACCGAGAAGCACGGCTGGAAGAACAGCCGCTCGCCATCGTCGACCATCAGGTTATTGAACTGCCTTTCGGCTTCAACGCGGTCCGGATGATCGGGCGCATAGCCGAGGAGGTCGAGCGCCATGATGATGTACATCATAGGCGGGTAGATAGCTCCCAGCCCGTCGGAGTATTTGGTGCGCTCGAGCATCCACTGCTCGGCGCGGCGAATCGCGCGCAGGCGCAACTGGCGCGATCCGTAACGATCCCAGAGCTTCAGCAGGCGGTCCGCGGCGAGGAAGAAGTTGCGCCAGGTGAAAACCTTGTTGTCCTTGAACCAGCCGAAGCGCGGACCCGGCGGCAGAAACAGCTCGTCCAGCGTGAAGCCCGCCGGCACGGGGCGGCGGGGATTCATCGCGTGAATAATGGCGAGGGGCAGTACGATGGCGCGGGTCCATGAAGACATCTGGTAGATGACGTCGCCCGGCAGCAGCGTCATCTCGGGTGGAATCGACGGGCAGTACTCGCGCGGATAGAGGCCGAACAGGCTCAGGTTGACTTTGACATAGCTGTTGCACGCCTGCATACCGCCGAGCTCGAGAATCTTCGTGCGAGCGGCGGCGAGCCGCGGATCGTCGCAGGCAAGTCCGGCCAGCTTCAAAGCGAAGTAAGCCTTCGTGGTCGCGCTGACGTCAGCCGGGCCGTCGGGGTAGACGTTGAACCCGCCATCGGCGAGCTGGCGATCGAGAATGGAACGTACAGCGCGGTCGATCCGAGGGCGATTGGGCGGATTCCACACGCCGTTCACGGGAGGGTTGAGCCAGAGCTGCAGCAGGATGTAGTCCGACTCGAGCGTGGTGTCCGCGGTCAGCAGCGCCCACCAGTAGCCATCGCGCGACTGCAGGGACAGCAACCGGTCAGCGGCTTTGCCGAGGGCCGCCCGCGCTCCCGTGATCAAACTGCCGCTGGCCTGCAGTCGCGGTGTCATACGGTGGCAACGGGAGCAACTTGCCGCGTCGAACTTATAAGCTCCGATGGCAGGATAAAGCGAACGTCCTCCTCCTTCAGCTCCATCTCTTCGAGTTCGTCGAAGCCGTGGCGACGCCGCAGCTCGGCAAGGAGCTCCTGTACGAGGTGCTCGGGTGCAGAGGCGCCCGCCGTTACGGCCACGGTTCTGGCGCCGGCGAGCCACTCGGGATCGACCTGGCTGTAATCATCGACCAGATACGCGGGGACATCCGCCTGCCGGCAGACCTCGACGAGACGCATCGAATTCGAGCTGTTTTGCGATCCAACGACGAGCAACAGATCGCACATGGGGGCGACTGCCTTAACGCCGAGCTGCCGGTTTTCCGTCGCGTAGCAGATGTCCTGTGCCGGCGGACCCTGGATGTTCGGAAAGCGCTGCTTCAGGCGAGCGATAACGCCGCGGGTCTCATCCAGACTGAGCGTTGTCTGTGTGAGATAGCAAATCCTGTCAGGATCCGCGATTTCGATGGTATCGACGTCCTCAGGCGTCTCCACGAGAATCGTGCACTCGGGAGCTTCGCCGAGCGTGCCGACCACTTCGTCATGATCCTTGTGGCCGATGAGCACGATCGTGTAGCCTTTGCGTGCGAACTTTACTGCCTCGAGGTGAACCTTGGTGACGAGCGGGCAGGTGGCGTCAATGACCGAGAGGTTGCGTGCAATCGCTTCGTCGCGGACGGCCGGCGACACGCCGTGCGCGCTGAAGATCAGGCGGCTGCCTTCGGGAACCTCGCTCAGCTCGTCAATGAAAATCGCTCCCGCGGCGCGCAGCTCGTCCACTACGTGACGGTTATGGACAATCTCCTTGCGGACGTAGATCGGCGCTCCGAAAAGTCCCAGCGCGATCTTCACGACATCGATGGCTCGAACTACGCCGGCGCAAAAGCCGCGCGGACTGAGCAGGATCAGTCTCCTGGCGGGGGTACGTGCGGCGACCGTACTCGGGTCTCCCATAGCTGAGGAACTGATATTGTAGCAATGACTTACGCCTAAACCAACCGGCCGCGACGGTTGATTAAGTCCCCTCCGCGGGCTGTGTGCAGCACTTTGACGATCACTTCCGGCATTGTTTGGAAATCCATTTCGACGTAGTACACGGGTACTGGCAAAGTATCCGGCATATTCATGCGGTCTTTTTCCGTGGTGACGATGCCGTCGGCTCCGGCGGCGATACGCCGAAGCTCTTCCGCCGTATAGGGGTGGTGATCAGGACGCGCATACCGCCGTTCAACGGCAACGCCGAGCTCGTCGAGCGTCCGCCAGAAGCTGGCCGGGTTCGCGATGCCGCAAACGGCGTTCAGCCGTGCATTCGACGGAAGCGCGGGGATCCAGCCCCGAGGGTGCAGCCGTTTCTGAATCACGAGATCCGCCCGGGCCAGCGCTGACGCGGGCTCACGCAGGCGGCCGAGTGGAAAGACCTCGCCACCGCCGTGCGGGTCGAGAGGGTCGAGAACGACAATATCCAGATCCCGCGCAAGCGCGCAATGCTGGAAGCCGTCGTCGAGAAGGAACACGTCCGGCCGGAGCTGCTCTTCGATCGTGCGACCCACGGCCGCGCGATCCGCGCCGATGCCGACGTGCGCGTATCCGTCACGGACGAACAACTGCGCCTCGTCGCCGGTGACGCCGGTCGCGGCACTCGCGCCCGCGGGCACGATCGTGATGCGCTCGCTCGATTGCCGCCGGTACCCTCGCGTGAGAATCGCGGGCTGATAGCCGGCCTCGTGCAAGCGTCGTGCGAGCAGCCGTACGAGCGGCGTTTTTCCGGCGCCCCCGATGGTGATTCCTCCCACGCTGATTACGGGCGCTCCGAGACGCTGCGGCGTCGTCCACTGGCGCTTCAGACGGGTGCCGGCCACCCATGCCAGCGACAACAGACGCAGAATGGGGTGCAGCGGACCATACGGCAGAACGTGAGGAATGGCGGCTGCGTGGAGCTCACGCGCTGCTGCCACGGCACGTTCGGTAGCGCCGCGCTCGCTCGCAGCGACCAGTTCGGCCCTGTCGCCAACGCGCGCGAGCTCGCCGCGAAAACCGCGTTCGACGGCGGCGGCGAGCTCGGCGGCCTCAGCGATTTCGACAAGCGCGCTCGCACTCGCGAACTTCGCGGCGATGGAGCGGAAGTTCTCCATATGCGGGCCGACGATCACAGGTTTGCCGAAGGCCGCAGGCTCGAGGACATTATGACCGCCGCGCGACGCGAGCGTGCCTCCCATGAATACAACGGTGGCGAATCGAAACAGCGGCGCGAGTTCGCCCATGCTGTCGAGCAGGAGAACGGGGGTGCCGGGGTCCTGCAGCTCGGACCGGCGTACAAACTCGATCCCGCGGGCACGGAGTTTCTCGGCCGCGGACTCGAACCGCTCCGGCCGGCGCGGCGCGATAATCAAACGGCGGCCGGGCGCGCGTACCTGCTCCCAGGCGTCGAGCACGACCTCGTCCTCGTCGGGATCCGAGGGCTGCGATGGCGGCATCGTGCTCGCAGCGATCCAGATTGCGTCCGCCCCTCCGCACCACGCGCGCAGCTCGGGCGCGACCCTGGCAGCGCGCGGATCGACGTCGTATTTAAGGTTGCCGGCATTCTCGGCTGTGGCGCCGAGTTGTTGGTAGCGCTCGCGATCGGCCGCACTCTGGGCCAGGATGCGATCCGGCAGGCGAAGCACGGGCTCGAACAGCAGCCGGAGCTCGAGGTAGCGCGGGAATGCGCGATCCGAGATACGGCCGTTGACGATCAGCAGCGCGGCGCCGCAGCGCTTTGCCTCGTTCCAGAGGTTGGGCCAGATTTCGGTTTCCATTACCACGACCAGCCGCGGCCGGATGGTTCGGAGAACCCGGCGCACGGCCCACACGTAGTCCACGGGCGCGAAGAAGACACCGTCGGCGATGCCCGCCAGCTTCTGGCCGGCGACATCCCGGCCGGCGAGTGTCGTGCACGAGACGAAGATCGGTACGTGAGGAATCGCGATGCGAAACGCTCTGAGGAGGGTGACGGCCGAGAGCACCTCGCCCACCGAGACGGCGTGCAACCAGATGGCGCCGGAGGGCGTCGCCTTAAGTTGGGGAGGGAGAAGGCCGAACCTTTCGCCGAGGCGGCGGAAGTAGCGGCGGTCGCGCACTCCGCGCCAGCCCACGTACAGTAGGAAAAGAGGAAGCACCGCGGCCGCAAGGACCCGGTACGAGAAGAATATGATTCTCCGCCTGTCTATCGCGTTTCTCCTGGGAGCGAGTATAGCCGCCTGGGGCATCGACAAGGACAAAATTCGTTTTCAGCCGGGACCCGCGTCGTCCTACGAGGACAAACAGACGATCTCCGGCGTCACCATCGGCGCGCAGGCATTCGACAATGCGGAACTGGCGAAGACCGCGTTCGGAAAGCTGCATCCGTACGAGCACGGGATTCTGCCGATACTCGTCGTGATCCAGAACGACTCGAAGCAGGCGATCAAACTCGAAGGCATGCAGATTCTCTACACGGATCGGCAGGGCAATCGGATCGAGCCCACGCCGGCGCGGGATGTTCCTTACATTCGCGGGCCGAACCGGCCGAACTTCAACGGCCAGCTGCCGATTCCACTGCCGAGGAAGAAGAATCCGCTGATGGATCCGGTCATCGACGAGCGTGCGTTCGCGGCGAAGATGGTGCCGCCCGGGGATTCCGTGTACGGCTTTTTCTACTTCCAGTCGCCGCATCGGCGCGGATCGCAGCTCTATATCAAAGGACTGCGGGAAGCGCAGTCGGGGCAGGAACTGTTCTTCTACGAGATTCCACTGGTGAGCCGGTAAGGGACCGGCTCGGAAGGGCAGAGCGGGAGGAGAACCGGGCGGGAAGGCCGCCGCTGGCCGAGACCTGCCCCCGCACAGAGCAGCCCGGCCGCGGGCAAGGCGCCGGTTGGCAACCGGCGCGCAGGATACCGCTTGCTAACGCGCGCGGCTCGGAAGGGTCGTTTCTGAGCCGCGACCGTTAAGGGAGTGGTTGTCACAAGAATAAGTGCCGTCCCGGATGCGATCCGCGTGGGGCGGGGGACAAGAGATTCGGGTGCGGTAATTCACAACGTGTCGCGCACGGCGGCGTCATCTCCAAAGCGCCGGTTGGCAACCGGCGCGCAGGATGCCATCCTGTCTCACATCACTTCGCGGGTTTTGGCTTCGCGGCCTTTGGTTTGGCGGGTCTTGGTTTCGCCGGGGCAGCGGCCGCCGGTGCGGGACCTACCCGTTCGATCGTCACGCGCGTCATGCGCACTGGCGTGCGCGGTTTATTGTTCGAGTCCGTCGGCAGGTGCGCGATCGTCTTCACCACGTCCATCCCCTCCAGCACCTGGCCGAAGATGGTGTGCTTGCCGTTTAACCAGGGCGTCGGGACCTCCGTGATGAAGAATTGCGAGCTGCCGGTCCGCGGCGCGCCCGTATTCGCCATCCCGAAGCGACCCGGCTGATCGAACGCCAAAGACGGATTGAACTCGTCCGCGATGACATCGGTCCCGCCGGTCCCGGTCCCCAGCGGATCGCCGCACTGCATCATGAAATTCGGGATCACCCGATGGCACGTCAGGCCGTTGTAGAGCGGGCGGCGCACGCGCTGGCCGGTCTTCGGGTCCGTCCATTCCTTACGACCTTGTGCAAGATCCACGAAGTTCTTCACGGTAACCGGAGCTTCCTTCTCGAACAGCTTCCCGACGATCGTGCCGTGATTGGTCACGATGGTCACATACAGGCCGGGTTCCCGCGCGGGCTTAGCAGCTTCGGTCGCGGGCTTCGCGGGTTCGGTTTGCGCGGCGAGCACACCCGCCGCGAGAGCGGTGAGGAACGTTAGTCTCATCACCCTGAGCTTATCCGAATCCCCGCGCACAAAGCTGTGCATTGCCCGCTCGCGACAGCCGGGTCCGACTTTCTGCCCGGTTGATGCTGGTCGAAGCATATACTGAGTTGCTCATGCGCTTTCTGCTGCTCCTGATGGCCGCTCTGATCGCCCACGCCGAGCAGGTCACGATTCAGATCCTCGCCACAACCGACCTGCACGGGCAGATCCTGCCGTGGGATTACGACCGCGGCAAACCGGCGAACCTCGGACTCGCCAGGCTGGCGACGCTGATCGCCGCCGAGCGCAGGGCGAACGCAAACACGCTGCTCATCGACTGCGGCGACACGATTCAGGGATCAGCGCTCGTGAGCGTGTATCAGCGGAATCGCGCCGCCGGGCAGAAACGAGCCGAGCCGATGATGTCCGTCATGAACGCAATCGGCTACGACGCCATGGTGCTCGGCAATCATGAGTTCAATTTCGGGCTCCAGGCGCTGAATGAAGCGCGCGCGGCCGCGCGCTTTCCGTGGCTCTCCGCGAACACCAGGGCCGATGCTTCCGCCCAGCCTTTCGCGCCATATCTGCTGAAGACCGTCGCCGGCGTGAAGGTAGCAGTCATCGGGGCCACGACCCCCGGAATTCCGAGCTGGGAAAAACCGGAGAATTACGCAGGCTATTCGTGGCTGCCTGGCAAAGAAGCCGTCGCGCAGGCGTTCGCGGATCTCGAACGAACGGAGAAGCCTGACCTGGTGATCGCGGCCGTACACAGCGGCCTCGAGCGCGATCCGAGGACCGGCGCCGCGCTGCCCGTCTCCCTGCCGGGCGAGAACTTCGTATACGAGCTCGCAGCCGGCGTGCCCGCCATTGACGCGATCATTTTCGGCCACACCCATCGCGAGGAACCGGGGGTTCGCATGGCGGACCGACTGCTGGTGCAGCCGAGAAACTCGGGCGGATCGTTCGCAAAACTCGAGTTCGTCCTCGAGCGCGACGGTCCGGCGCCGTGGAGGGTAGTTCGCAGGCGAAGCACTC
>DASSSG010000646.1:0-2248 GCA_035708545.1 Bryobacteraceae bacterium
AGCGACGCCGACACGCTCAACCGCATGCAGTCGATCGCAGCCATGGCAAACCGCTACATCGATATCGCGGGAACGGTATCGCTGATCAACCAGGAGCGAACGAATAACAAGCTGTACGTGTCGCTGGTGCAGGGACGGCCGACTTACTACGAGAACGACAAGACGATGCCGAGCCTGCCTGCGTCCATCCTCAATGTCATGCAGACAGGGCGCGCGGGCTCGCGATCGCTGGTCAGCTCGCCCGAAAGCGCGGTCGAGCAAAGCTCGCTCCCGTTCGACTTCGTGGTGGCCGGCAGCCAGTCGCTCCGGATTACCGTCAAGTAATCACCCGAGAATGAAAAAGCAACTCCTCGCGGCGGCCCTCTCGGCTGCCACGCTGTATGTCCCCGCTCAGGCCGTTGAAACGAAATTCTGGACCGAGCGCGAGCAGGCCGATTTTGAAAAAGGCAAGCTGACTAACCTGTCGCTGCGCAGCGACGGCCGGCTGATGCTCGCGCCCACGTTTCGTGAGCTGTTCGATTCATCGGTCCCGTACCTGTGGACGCTCGCTTCGGATTCGAAAGGGAATCTCTATGCGGGCGGGGGTGGTCCCAGCGCCTCCGCCGCGCGCGTGTTCCGCATCGACGCCGGCGGAAAGGCAGCGCCGTTCGCCGAATTGCCCGGCATGGAGGTTCACGCGATTGCCATCAACCGGCGCGACCAGGTGTTCGCCGCCAGCGCGCCCGACGGCAAGGTTTATCGCATCGGCAGCGACGGAAAAGCCGAGGCTTTCTACGATCCGAAAACGAAGTACATCTGGGGAATGGTGTTCGCGCCCTCCGGCGACCTGTTTATCGCTACCGGAGATAAGGGCGAGGTTCATCGCGTGAGTCCGGAGGGCAATGGCGGCATCTTCTTCCGAACGGAGGAGACGCACGCGCGCTCGATCACTGTTGATTCGCAGGGCAATGTGATCGTCGGGACCGAGCCGGGCGGTCTGATCCTTCGGATTTCTCCGGCGGGCGAAGGGTTCGTGCTTTACCAGGCGCCGAAGCGCGAGATCACAGCCGTCGCCATTGGTGGTGACGGTGTCGTCTATGCCGCCGGTGTGGGCAACAAGGGCGTCGGAGGCGTGCTGCCGCCGACCTTCAACTTCCCCGCCCCGGAGCCGGTGCCATCGCGCCCGCCGGCGACAACGCCGCCGACCCAGGGACCGAAGCCGCCCGCGACCGCGACGCCTGCGCCACTGCCAGCGGCCACCAGCCGCGAAGCTTCTGTCAGCGGCGGTTCAGAGCTGTATCGCATTGAGCGTGATAACTACGTGCGGCGCGTCTGGTCCCAGCCGCAGGATATTGTTTATGCCATTGGAATCGACGCGCAGGGCCGCCCCGTGATCGGCACCGGCAACAAGGGCAACATCTATCGAATCGACTCGGAAAACACGTCGACGCTGCTGATCAACTCGACGCCTACGCAGGTGACCGCCTTCACGAGCTCGCCCGATGGCACGCTGCACGCCGCAACGGGGAATATCGGCCGGGTCTACCGTATTGGACCCGGCACCGAGGCGGAGGGCGGCTTCGAAAGCGAACCATTCGATGTCGGCGGCTTTTCCTGGTGGGGGCGGCTCTCATTCCATGGCGAGGCGAACGGCGGCAAGCTCGGATTTGAAACGCGAAGCGGCAATCTCGACCGGCCGCAGAAGAACTGGAGCAACTGGGCGCCCGTCGATCTGGCCAACGGCGCGCGGGTGAGTTCGCCCGCGGCTCGCTTCCTGCAATACCGCGTCAACGTGCGCGCGGCGCCGGACGGCCGCTCGCCGCAGGTGAGCGAGATCGAGATCGCCTATATGGCCAAGAACGTCGCCCCAATTGTCGAGGCCATCGAGCTGACGCCGCCGAATTATCGCACCCAGCCGCCGGCTCTCACCGCCACTCCGGCGACTCAGTCAATAACGCTGCCGGCGATCGGCCAGCGCCGTCGCACGCTTCCGAGTCCGCCGTTCGAGCCGGGCGGAGGTTCGCTCACCCTGCAATATGCGAAGGGCAGTATGGGTGCGCGCTGGGCCGCGTCTGACCCGAACAATGACGAGCTCATCTACAAACTCGAGATACGCGGCACGCATGAGAGCACCTGGAAGCTGCTGCGCGACAAAGTACGCGAACGGCACCTCACCTGGGATTCCACGGCGTATCCGGATGGCGAATACGTGCTGCGGATCACTGCGTCAGATGCGCCCGACAACCCGCCCGACCAGGCGCTCAGCGCG
>DASSSG010000647.1:0-14730 GCA_035708545.1 Bryobacteraceae bacterium
GCTCCCGAGGTACTGTTTTTCCGATAAGGAACCGCTCTTCGGGGGAAGCGGCTCGCGGATGAGCCGTCCACGCTGACGGTGCCCGGCTGCTGACAAATCCCGGCTGCCGTTGAACTTCATATTCAGGTTCAGCAGGCATGCGCAGGCTCTGCAGTGGTCATCAAAACCGCAACGAACCGATAGCCCCCGCGGGGAAGAGAAAAGTCCCAGTAATCACTTTTTCAACGTATAATGAAAACCGCGCAGTGGACGTCGAACGCACAATCGAGTTCCTCCTCGAGCATGGCGCCAAAGTAGACACCCGGCTCGATGCTTTGTCGAAGCTCGTGCAGTCAGGCATCAACATGCTGCTCGACTTTCAGGCCGAGAACCGGGCAAGGACTAACGCACTCATCGACGCGCAAATGCGGACCGAGGCCAAACTCGAGCAGCTGGCCGAGGCCCAGCGGCTCACAGAGCAGAAGTTCCAGGTATTCCTCGATTCCCTGCGCCGCCCGAACGGCGGCTCGCGGTAAACTGAACATAAGTAACCCCCGAACGGCCTCATTCGCCTTTCTGTCACTGGAGCCTGCGCGTTGAAACTGCCTGAGATCTGTGTGAAGCGGCCCGTCTTCGCCTTCATGCTGATCCTGTTCTTCGTCGTACTCGGGATCTTCAGCTTCGTGGACCTCGGCGTCGACCTGTTCCCGCGAACTGACCCGGCCACGGTGTACGTGCGCGTTCGCCTGCCCGGCGCGAGTCCCGAGGAGATGGTCTCCCAGGTCGTGCTCCCGCTCGAAGAGACGATCGCGAGCGTCAGCGGGATCGACGAGATGCGCGCCATGGTGTCGGAAGGAAACGCGAACGTTATCGTAACCTTCGTGCTGGAGCGCGATATCGGCGAAGCCGCCGAGGATGTCCGCGAAAAGGTCCAGGCCGCGATGCCCAGGTTGCCCCCGAACGTGCTGCCGCCGTCGGTCATGAAGGCCGACCCGGATAACGAGCCCGTCATCACGCTCGCGGTGAGCGGCCAGCGAACAGTACGCGAGCTGACGGAAATTGCCGACAAGCAACTCCGCCGCGTGCTCGAGACCGTCGATGGAGTCGGCGCGGTAGACGTCAACGGCGGACGCCTGCGCCAGATTAATGTGTATCTGGATCTCGACAAGCTGAACGCATACAACCTCAGCGCCCAGGAGGTCGAGCGGGCCATTCGCATGGAAAATGTCGAGGCCCCCGGTGGCCGCATTGTCCGCGGACCGTCGGAACTCGGCGTTCGCACCATGGGCCGCCTGGAGCACCTGAGCGAATTCCGCGACATCATCGTCAAGAATGTGGCCGGCGCTCCCGTCTATCTGCGCGACATAGGAACCGTTGAAGACGCGATGACCGAGAAACGGTCGTTCGCTTACTACCAGGGCAAGCCGGCGGTCACGCTCGAGGTGCGGCGGCAGATGGGCCAGAACACGGTCAAGGTCGTCGACGACATTCAGGCAAAACTCGCCGGCATCACCCGCCTGTTGCCTCCGGGGGTGCGTGTCGATGTTGTAAAAGAGCAGGCCACCTACATCAAGAAGTCCGTAGAGGCGCTCGAAGAACATCTGGTCCTCGGAAGCCTTCTCGCCTCCTTCATTGTCTGGATCTTCATCCGCAACTGGCGCACGGTGCTGATCAGTGCGATCGCCATCCCAACCTCGATCATCACCACTTTCACCATCATGCGGGCGATGGATTTTACGTTGAACTCGATGACGCTGCTGGGGCTCACGCTTTCGGTCGGCATCGTGATCGACGACGCGATCATCGTCCTCGAGAACATCTACCGCTTCATCGAAGAGAAGGCGATGCCGCCCATGGAGGCGGCCATCAAAGCGACGCAGGAGATCGCGCTCGCGGTGCTCGCGACAACTCTGTCGCTCGTCATCGTGTTCGTTCCGATCGCATTCATGCAGGGCTATGCCAGGCGTTATCTCAACCAGTTCGGCTGGACCATGGCGTTCTCGATCATGGTCTCGATGCTGGTCGCCTTCACGCTGACGCCGGCGCTCAGCTCACGGCTGCTCAAACGGCTCGGTGGAAACGGCAACCGCCGCGCTCACGATCCGCACAGCCACGAGCACACGTGGTTCGACCGCTGGTACGTAGGTACCCTCGACTGGTCGATGCGTCACCGCTGGGTCATCATAACCGTGTGCCTGGCGACTCTCGGCTCCACCTTCGTCGTGTATCAGTTTATCGGGCATGACTGGATGCCTCAGGAAGACCAAAGCGAGCTGTCGGTCATGATCGAGCTTCCGGAAGGCTCGTCGATCGACGCCACCGAGAAAGTGGCGCTCGATATCGCGAGACGTATCGAGAAGATCCCTGGCGTGCGTGCGGTGGTTCCGGGCACCATGTCAGGGTTTATCGGCCGCGTGACCTACGCCAACATCACGGTTCTGTTGCATCCCCAGGGAGAGCGCGACGACATCACGGAGATGGGTCAGAAAGTGCGCGCGGTTCTCCGCGACTTCGCCTATACAAGGCCGCGGGTCACATTCCCGAACGCGCTCGGAGGACGCGACACGTTCGCACCGATCCGCGCCCAGCTGATGGGACCGGACATGATCAGGCTGGTCTCGCTCGCCAAAGAGGCCAATGTTGCTCTGATGAAGGAGCCGGCGCTCGCCGACATCAAAGCCAATCTCAACCTGAACAATCCGGAGCTTCAGGTCAATATCGACCGGCAGCTCGCTTCTGACCTCGGGGTACGCGTCTCTGATGTCGCCTCCGCAGTCCGCCTGCTGATGTCAGGCGAGGACGAGATATCGACCTTCAAGGAGGAGTCGGAGCAGTATCCGGTGACTATGCGCCTGATGCCGGGCCAGCGCGACGACCCGAATGCGCTCAGCCGCCTGCTCGTCCCGTCCTCGAAACAGGGGCTCATCCGGCTTGACTCGATCGCGAAGCTGGAGCGCGGTGTCGGACCGAGCCGTATTGACCGGCTGAATCGCCAGTTCACCGTCGGGTTGTATGGTAACGTCGCCCCGGGTCATTCACTCGGCGAAGCGGCGGCGGCGACCCAGCGCGTAATCGCCGAGATCGGACTGCCTCCCGGTTACCGCATGCAGTTCTCCGGGCAGGTCAAGATTCTCGAAGAAACCACGAAAAACATGCTGCTCGCCCTCGGGCTGGCATCGGTTTTCATGTACATGGTGCTCGCGGCCCAGTTCGAAAGCCTCGTTCATCCCTTCATCATTCTGCTGACGCTTCCCCTGTCTATTCCGTTCGCGCTGCTCTCGCTCGTGGCGACGGGCCGTACTTTGAATCTGTTCAGCGCTCTCGGCGTGCTGTTACTGCTGGGGATCGTGAAGAAGAACGGAATTCTGCAGATCGATTATATGAACCGGTTGCGTCACCAGGGCCACAATTTACACGACTCGATCATCGAAGCAAACCGGGTGCGGCTGCGCCCGATCCTGATGACCACGTTCTCGATTGTCGCGGGCCTCATTCCAACCGCGATCGGGATCGGCGCGGGCGCCTCGCAACGTTCCGCTATCGCGGTGACGATCATCGGCGGGCAGACACTTTGCCTCCTGCTGACTCTGCTGGTGGTGCCGATCGGCTACGCCTATGTCGAGGACATCAAAGGCTGGTTGGCGCGACGGCGCCATGCTCGCCAGGCCGCCGTCGAGGCGCCCGCGATGGGCGACTGATTTCCTGGCTGGGTAGTTTTTTCCAACCGGACCGATCCGCGAACACTGTTTGAGACGCTGAACTATTTTTACAATCAATCCCTTCGCTTCCTCGCATCCTTTGGCCGGGAACTTGCGTCCATACGAGTGTCGAAAGGAGGGGAGGCGATGATGCCAGCCGCCGCTGAACACAAGCCTCGACCGCGTGAAACCCGCGGCAGCGTTTACTGTCCGATGTGCACCCACACCGTGCCGGCTACAGTTCTCTACACCGCACGTTCCGCCAGAGTGGCGCCCGGCCAGAAATGCCCCCGTTGCCAGTCTTCGCTGGATGCGGGATATGTGCTGCACCTGCAGCAGGCCGCGTGAGTTAGGAGCTACGTACCGGGAATCCAGGGGCGAGTACCGATATTGCCCGTCGCGGGAAGTGGTTTATATTGGAGAGAGGCCGATGAAGAACAAGAAGCAGCCGGAGAACGATCCCGTGATCGTCGACCAGGTGATCCTCGAGACCGCCAAGGCTGCGTTGCGCAGTGATCATGCCGGCCCCGTCGCCCGCAAGAAGTGCACGATCTGCGGTTCCGAAGCCGCCCCGAACTCAACCGAGAACCTTTGCTGGGTTTGCCGCCGCCTGAAGATCAGCGCGTGGCGGGACTCCGATCAGCAGATGGCGGCCCAGGAGTAGCCTTCTCGTACACCGCCGCCGCCGCGGCCACATCTTCCAGACCCAGACCAACCGATTTGAACACGGTTACCCGGCGCGAGTCGCCGGGTTTTGTGTTTCCCGCGACATAATCGGCCAGAGCCGTCACCCTGGCCCAGCCAGCCTCATCGAGCGCGAGCAGCAGGTCGCCCGCTTCGATCCGGCATTGTTCTATATCGTCGGCGACGACCGCACCGGCATGCCGGATGAGTTCGCCCGGCAACTCCCGTCGTTGTGGATCGTTCGAGCCAACAGCGCAGACCAGCGCGCCGGGTGGAACCCACGCTGCTTCGAGGACCGGGTCCCTCGACGAAGTCGCGGTGATAACGACATCGGCGTCTTCTATCGCCTGCCGGGCTGAAGCGCAATTCTCGCCCCCGACCTCCTCCGCGAACCGTGTACGTTTCTCCGCTGTACGGCTCCAGACACGCACAGCACGGATGGAACGGACGGCGCGTATCGCCTCCACCTGGGTACGGGCCTGGAAACCGGAACCGATCACCGCGACTGTCGCCACATCACGATGCGCCAGAACATCGACGGCCAGGCCCGTCGCGGCGCCGGTTCGAATCTGCCCGAGGTGATTTGCCTCGAACTCCGCGAGCGGCCGCGCCGTCGCCGAATCGAACAGCAGGAAGAAGAAGTTGGCGCCGTGGCGTGCGTGGGTCGAGTAGATCTTCGTGCCAAAGTAAGCGCCATAAGCACCGGCCATCGAGTGCAACACAGAGCCCGTGTTTATGCGCATTCGGCGGCGCGGCTGATTCAGCGCTTCACCGGCAGCCCAGGCGCGGAAGGCGGAGCGGAGAGCCTCGATGCACTCCGGCATGGACAGCAGACGGCGGACTTGCTCCTCATTGAAGCGGACCATGAGAATTACACATCAGCAGCGACATCTCATTTTCTGCATACCGTGCGGCCCCCGGCGCTGGGGCAGGCAGCTGCCGTGCTCGGCGCCGCCTCCGGAACTCCGGCCTTAGTCGCGCGGAGATGTCGCCGTGTGTATCGAGCCAGTTTCCGCCGCCTTCAACAGCCGGTACAGCGTCCGATTCGCCGGCAGCTCCTTCTCCACATAGTCGCAGCCCTCGGCCGTGATTGTGAAATCGCTCGCCTCATCCTGCCGCACGAACTGCTTCTCGCGCAGATACCAGAGCGTAAACATCAGGTGTTCCCGTGGTATGGACATCAGCGTCTCGAGTTCGAGAATCGAGAGTCCCGGGTGATCGGGACTTGTGCGGCGGCGCTGATACGCCAGGCACAGAATTCCCATTCGGCGGTTCGCTTCGCCGTCAATGCCGATCTCGAACTCTTTGAGTTCGAAAATCTCGATCGGCTTCAGGCCCTGCGACTGGTAAGTGGCGTCGTACTCTCTGCGCCGAGCCGGATTCGAGAGCGTCTCGAAGGCTTCGTTCAGCCGCACGAAGCGCTCGAGATCTCCGGTCTCGGGATTGTCGGGGTGATACCGTGTGGCGAGCATTTTGTACACTCGCTGGACGGTTTCCGGCTCTGCATTCGGGCTGATCTGCAGGACCTCGTAAAAATCGACGAAGTCTCCGCGATCCGGCTGGGGGTGCATGGCTCAGGCAGTCGGGATGAAGTCCCGATCCACAAATCCGGTTGTGCGCGCGAAATACAACTGGACGGCTCTCGTGAAATCGTCCTTCGAGAGGTAGCCCGGACGTTCGTTGAACTGGTTGACCCAGCGCGCGATCAGGCACAGATCCGCCGGCAGACACGCACGGAGCGGGTTGCAACCCGCCTCCCGGCAAAGCTTCCGCAGGTATTCTGAGGAGTCGGCATCGCACTCGAACCCGCGGCTCTCGATAAAACGGTGGAAAATCTGGTCAAAGACCGTATCGTTCACGCCGCCCAGAAAAATCTTGTTGTGCATGCGGCGGAGAAAGGCCTCGTCCGCGAGATGATGCGGCTCGAGATTGGTCGAGAACACCAGCATGAGCTCAAACGGGATCTCGAACTTCACGCCGTATCGGAGGCTCAGAAAATCGATCCTGCGGTCCATCGGCACGATCCAGCGATTCAGCATCTTGCGAGGCGAGATGACCTGGCGTCCGAAATCGTCGATGACCAGCACTCCGTTGTTGGCCTTCATCTGCACGGGCGCGGCGTATGTGCGCGACGCGTCATCGAACCGCAGCTCGAGCATGTCGGACGTGAGCTCGCCGCCGACCACCACGAACGGCCGGCTGCAGAGTACCCATCGCGGGTCAATATCGTCCGGCTGCTCGGAGGCTGTCTTGTGAACGATCGGATCATGCAGCACGATGATTTGCCCGTCCACCTCCACGGCGTACGGGATGAGCACCGTGTCTTTGTAGATGCGATGTAACCGTTCGGCGATGACCGTCTTTCCGTTGCCTGTCGGGCCGTAAAGGAACATCGTTTTCTGCGACACCAGCGCCGGGCCGAGTGTGGCGACCAGGTCCTCTGTGATTACGAGATCCGACAGTGCGTTGGTCAGCACCTCTTTGGTGACGGTCACATTCGCTTTCTGCGCGCGCACCGCGGCCACATACTGGGCGAGGGAAACAGGAGCCGGACCCACGTACTGACTCAGCCGCATCCGGCTTACGGCCAGCCGCGTTCCGGCTGTGGTCAACGAGAAAGCGTAATCGTCATCGACCGTCGAGCCGCGCACGTCGAGCACGCGCTCGTCCCGGAAATGCCGAAACACCTTGTCGATGATCGTCGGCGACAACCGCAGGGCGCGGCTGACCGAGCTCAGCGTGCTCGTGCCTTCCATGTAAACGCGGCGGAGGAACAGGTCCGAGATGACCCGAGGCGACAGATTCAGATCATCCATGCTGTGCGGAATCGCGGGCCAGAACCGCGGCTCAATTTGCGCCGAGACCTCCTCCTGCGGCTCAGGAATTGTCAGTCGAGCGGTATCGGCGGTATCGGGGATGATAGGCATAGTACTCCCTTGCATTACATACAACGGGAAAAATCCGGTAAACTTTAGTCTACTCCCGCTGTCATGAAAGGCATCATCTGGGTTTCTGTTTTTGGGGTCGTCTTCTGGTGGATGGCGATCTCCAGCTCGAGCCGGCAGGCGGTGTATCGGGGCAGCTACTACTTCGTTGCCCGCGTCGCCTCTGCGCTCGGTCTGCCCGCTCCGCGGCTGACCCCGCCCCCCGCTCGCCCAGATCCCAGGGCGCCGGCCGAATCACCCGAAAAGACAAAGCGGTCCGATACGCAGCCGGACCGGCGCTGAGCCGAGAGACAAGCTCTCAGCTCATGCATGCTGCAGACCGCTGATAACCGACTCGATGTACTCCCGCGAGCGCCGAGCCAGGACATCAACGCGGTCTGGATTTGTGGGGCGCGGGAGCAGCGGTTCGAAAATGTTCTCGAACGCAAGCGGCATCGTTAGGCCGGTCCTCATGACGGGCCGCAGCAGTTTGTAGTGATCTATCTCGCCGAAACCGGGGCCGCAGTCCTCGTCCTTCGGTGTATTCCTGTGATCTTTGATGGCGAACGCCCGGATCTCCGGCCAGCATGTCTGAATGTCCGCAATGGGATCGTCGTTGTTGTAATCGAGCACGTTGCCCGCGTCATAGCAGATTTTCACGCCCGGATCGGCGACGTCGGCGACGATTCGGGCGCAGTCCCTGCCGGTCGCCGTGTTGCCTCCGTGTTGCTTGATAACGACGGTCACATTCGACGAGCGGGCGATCGGGCCCAGTTCCTTCAGATTGCGAATCCACGCGTCATACTGTCCGGCCTGCACGTGGCCGAAAGTGAGAAGGAACGGAATGCCGGCGGCGGCCGCCTGCTCGATACGCCGCGCATGAACCTTCACCGCCTCCGGCGCCGCGACATAGATTTGCGAGAACATCATGACCGGCTCCAGACCGAGCGCGCGGCAGCGATCCGCGAGCCGCTTCGCTTGCCCCGGGGCCGCGTCTGCCGCGACAATCGGGTCTTTCCTTCCCGGTGCGTTCTGGTGCGTAGTGCCCCACGCAACGAACCGATAGCCCGCCGATGCGATCCCGTGCAACGCACGTTCGAGCGGAAAGGCCGCGTACGGCAGGGTCATACAGGCAAGCTGAAAACGAGTAGGCTTATCGCTCTGCCCGAGGCCACGAAGCGGCGCTGCGGCAGCCCCTGCAAGTTTCAACGCGTCACGTCTGCGCATCACGGCAACTCCCTGATCTCGATATTGCGGTAGTGAACTTCCCAGCCCTCCGACTGGAGGCAGATGCTGCCCTCGGCGGGACTTGCATCGTAACCTTCATTAACCAGCTCGCCGTTCAGGCGCACAATCACCTTCCCATCAGTACTCGTGATTTCGTAGCGGTCCCACTCGCCAAACGGCGGACGGTTCCTGACAATGACGCCGCGTTTTGCGCCCTTGATCTTTCCTCCGCGAACGCCGAACAGGCTTCCTGCCTCCCCGAAATGACCCTGGACCTCCACCGATGTCGGCCATCCATTCACCACCGCGCCGGCGTGAATAAAGAAACCGGCATTCGGCCAACCCTCATCCTCGGGTCTGGGCACCCAGCCTTCTTTCCTGAAGCGCCACTCGGCGCGGAACACATAGTTGCGGTATGATTTCCTGCTGCGCAGAAAACCGTTCGGCTTGCCGGTGCAGACAATCTCTCCGTTTTCCACCTTCCACGTCTCGCGAGGCGTGCCTTCGACGATCCAGAGTTCCGTCACGTCGCTTTTCGGCATCAGCGACGTGAAACCCTCAGTAGCGCCGAGCGGAGAGCTTGCGGCGAAGACACCGATCAACGTCAGAAACCAATGCGGAATAGCCGGCATAGACCTATTCAACGGAAACTGTCTGTACCTGGCGGACGCCGGTCAGGATGTCATGCGCAGTTATGCGCCACGTACCGGCGCTGTCGTTGTGGGCCAGCGGCAGCACCTTTTGGCCCGCGCCGTTCGAGACCAGTACGTTGCCGGAATAGTGCGGCACACGTTTGCCCGCGGGATCGAACACCTCTACATGCACCACGTGCGCGGCGGCAGGCGATGCGGCCGCGAATCGCATGGCGATCTGGGCGGTGTCGCCCCTTTTGGCTCTCGCCGGAAGCGAGAGTTCCAGAGCCGGAAGCTGGGCCGGACTGACGGCGTATATTGCGGGTTCGTACGGATCCAGCGTTTCTCTTAGTTCGCTCGGGCCGCCGAGATACCTCGCCTTCCGGATGTCGTAAACATGCATGTTCTCCGGTATCATCAGACGGACTGCCGCTGGCTCCGTGAACCTCTCATTGCTCCTGAATTCCGGCGGGCCCAGTTCATCTACGCGCAACTGCGGGTTCGATAGGACAGCGACAATACGCACGCCGCCGCTTACGAAAGAATGGATTTCCACGCCGACTATGGGGCGGCCGTCAGCGCCCACCACGGGAATCTGGGGTTTCACTCCCGCGAGGAGTTCGCCCATGGCCTGGTGGACCTCTCGTTCCTTCTTCACTAACCGGTTTTGGTGATAGTTGAGGATGTCGCCCTTGAACAGGATGGCTTTGCCGCCTCCGGTGAACAGGTCGGCCAGTGGAGAGCGGTCCAGTTTGCGGCTGTGCTCGTTGTACTCGCCGGGGACTGAGTCCGCAATGACGGTGCCGCCGTGCTCGACAAAATCTCGAATCGCACGCGCCTCCTTCGGAGACAACGAATTCGAGCGCGGCAGGATCAGCACTCGGTAGCCGCCACTCACGAGGCGTCCTTTTTCAACATCGCCATAGCCGACGAAGTCGTACTGAAGTCCCTGGTCCTCGATCAGCCGGCACCAGGACTCGCGGACCCGGAGGAAGTCGCTGTCTTTGCGCTCGGTGCTCGCGTTGCGATTCACCCACGCTGCGCCCTTGCCGCGCTGCGCGCGCATCCACTCCGTGCGCATGCTTGCCTGGGAGTAGTGGATCGCGATGGGGTCGGAGATGCGGCGGCTGTTGACCAGCAGCGCGCCGATGCCCCGGCGCAGCTCGGTGTAGTAGGGCTCGACCTCGCGGCCGCGGTCGGCGATTGCGCCGGTTTTGTCGGCGAAGCCGTTTTTATCGTCCCAGATGATGAGCCCGCGGTTGCCGTGCAGGAGTTCGTACCAGACCCGGTGCTTCTCCCACGGGCCGGTTGCGAACGACGTGGTCACGACGGCCATGTTCGGGTTTACGGAGCGGATGATCTCTATGTTGTTGCCGATATCATAAGGTTCGATGGCGGTGAGGGCGCGGCTGACGCGGTAGTAATCGTAGCCTCCCCAGCCCGGCATCTGCCCGCCGCCGATACCGACATAGGCGTCGGGATCAACCGAGCGAACAGCATCGTTGCCCATTTTCAGAGCGCGCGCAAAAGCTTCGTCCATCCAGTCCTTGAAATCGGCCCACGCGGCGTAGTTCTCGTCCGTACGCTTCATCGCCTCGTCCGTGGTCATGGGCATCACGCGATCCCACTCACTGAAATTCGTCGCCCATTCGCGGTTCAGCGCGGCGAGCGTGCCATAGCGCTGTTTGAGCCACTGGCGCATCGGGATAAGCGACTCGTCAGAAAAGTCGAAATCCCAGTAGGCGGAGAGGTCGGCGATTCCGGTCTCGTCGCCAAGGCTGTAGAACAACGGGCGGTAAGGCGAGTGCCAGCGTGCCGCTTCGACCAGGCGGTCGTGAATGGTCTTCAGCCAGCGTTCGTCCGTCAGGCTGGGGTGGCGTTTGAATGCTTCTCTGCTCGAAGGGTCCTGCTTGAAGAGTTCTTTGACGGCGTGGAACTTCCAGTTCACCGGGCGATCGGGGAACCAGCGGTGATACTCGCTGTAGAAATCGGTGGCGATATTCTCGGCGTACCAGCGGAGGTCGTTCGCAATGAGGAACTCGGGAAGGCTCGGATTCCTGCCTACATACTGGCCGGCCGTAATCCCCAGTGACCTGAGGTTGACGAATGCCTCGCGCGGGTACTGCTGCCACATGACGATCTCGTAGTCCCACCAGCGGCGGAACGGCGGCTTCGCTATGAAGGTCGTGCGTGCGTCCTCTTCGCGTCGGTCTTCGGCGTCGCGGCGATTCCTGCCCGTGAACGACAGGTGCGCTTCCACGTTGTTGCGCATCGCAACGGCGCGGCGCAGGTCGAGGTGGAAACCGATATCCGTTTCATCGTTGAGCTCGACCGGCAGCCGGAGATCCTCGATCAGCCGGTTGTGAGTGTCTGTCCAGCGGACCGTGAGTGTTCCGGTCCCGGTGGCGCGGGTGTTCGTTCGATAGATAAACGAGGCGGGCCCCGTTCGTTCCAATGCCGGCGCCGGCATCACGATTTCCGCGGCGAGGCCGCCGCCGGCCAGCATGACAGTCAGGAAGACAGCTTTCATCTCATATCCGTGTTCAGCGACGCTCAGGTAACCGCCTGCCAGCCATCAGCAACAAAATAATCCGACAATCGGCATGGGCTTCAGAGGATTGGAAGCAAGTATACCCAAACCGATCCCGGACACGGCTGGGGAATGTCCGCGCCATAATAGTCCAAACTCACACATGGGCGCCTGCCGGAAGCTGCTCATCACTACTCTGCTGATTGCGCCCGCGCTGTACTCCGCGGATCTGCGCGAGATCATCGCCGCGGTGCGCGCGGAGGTGCGGCCGGAGGAGGCGATGAGCCAAATGCGGCAGGTCTATGCGAGCGACCGGTGGTTCACGTTTCCGAAGTTCGAGCAGACCACGCGGCATCTCGCCGAGCTGATGAAGCAGGCCGGGCTAAGCGACGTGGAGATCGGCGGCGCGCCGGCCGACGGCGTCAGCCAGTTCGGTTTCTGGACCCAGCCGCTCGCGTGGGATGTCAAAAGCGCGACTCTGGAAATCGTCGACTCGCAGCTGCCGGCGAACGAACGCGTGCTCGCGGATTATCTCAAGGCGCCGGCGTCGCTCGGGATGTGGAGCGGCGGCACTCCGCCCGAGGGCGTCACCGCGGAACTGATCGAGATCACCGAGCGCGATGGAGCGGCGATCGCAAAGATGGATCTGCGCGGCAGGATCGCGCTGATGCCAAATCCGCAGAACATCAAGTGGGCGCTGGTGAAGGCGCGCGCGGTCGGCGCTGTCAACA
Source organism: Bryobacteraceae bacterium (assembly GCA_035708545.1). Lineage (GTDB taxonomy): Bacteria > Acidobacteriota > Terriglobia > Bryobacterales > Bryobacteraceae > DASSSG01. The sequence goes on from DASSSG010000647.1 coordinate 12,406, forward strand.
CATTCACCGAGAATCCCGCGCTCGAGCACGGGCGGCAGTGGATCAACTCCTGGGGCGACCATGGGTGGGGGTTCATCAGGAGCAGTACGCCGCTGCTTTCATTCTCGATTTCGCCGAGGCAGACGGCGTTCGTGCGTCGGCTGCTCGCCGAGCGTGGGCGTGTGAAGGTGAAGGCACTCGTAGACGCACGACACTACGCGGGCACTTATCCGTATGTCAGCGGCGCCATCCCGGGCCGAGGCTCGGCTCAGGAGGTCCTGGTTCTCGGCCACACGGCGGAGCAGGGCGCGCAGGACAATGCCACCGGGGTCGCTGCGATGCTGCAGGCGGCGGCGACGCTCGAGCGGCTGATCAGGAGCGGCAAACTGGCGCCCCCCGCGCGCACGATTCGTATTCTGCTGATGCCCGAGATGTACGGATCGCTGCATTACGTGGCCGCGCATCGCGATCGCATGAAGCGGACGGTCGCGGCGATGTGCCTTGATACACCGGCAGCGTCATACGATCTCGCCGGGACCGAGTACACGTTCTACATGAACCCGCATGCGACCCCAACCTGGGTCGACGCGCTGATCCTCAAAATCGCTGAACTGTACTTCCCACTCGTGAAGCGGCCGTGGCACGAGCACGCGTATATGCCGGGAACCGACACCTATCTCAGCGATCCGACGATCGGCGTACCGACCGCATGGGCGTACAGCGGCAGCGGCGTCCAGACGCATCACAACAGCGAGGACACACCCGATCGCGTCGATCCGCGATCGTTGCGCGATCTCTCGATAGTGACCGCTGCCTACCTTTATTACGTCGCGGCGGCCGGCGAACGGGATGTGGACTGGCTGGCGGAGGTCACGCTGCGCCGCGGCTACGAGCAGGTGATCGCCGCAGCCTCGAGCGGACTCGAACAGGTGCTCCGCGCTGATGCCGTTGCGCACGCGCTCTACGGCGCCCGCGAGCGCGTGCGATACGTCGCCGATCGCGAGAGACGCGCCATAGCTTCCATCTCGCGGCTGGCGTCCGCGGCCGACTCCCGGCTCGCGCTGCTTTCTGCTGAGCTCGACAAGTTTGAGCGCGACCAGCTCGAACGGCTGCAGCGCGCCGCCGAGCGGAAAGCCCGTGCGCCGGTCCAGGCTGTGCCACCGGCGCCGGATTCGCGCATCAGGACGGCAACCGGCCTCGTCGTAAAGCGGAAACGCTTCGGGACGATTCCGCTCGACGATCTGCCGGTGGAACAGCGCGAGGGATATCCGTCGGGCGCGTGGGCGTCACTGCCGATCGCGGCGCTGTACTGGTGCGATGGCAGGCGGCCGCTCGATGAAGTGATCCGGCTGACGCGGCTGGAGCGCGGCCCGGACGACTTCGACTACGCCGGGTACTTCCGATTCCTGGCGCGACACGGCTATGTGGAGATCGAGGAGCGCTGACCGCGTTCAGGGTATGCGCATCAAAGCGGCGGGGCGCGCTAAACGGACACGCCGAGTTCCTGCCACGTGACCATGCGCTTGCGATAGATTGCCTCGCGTCCCATGATCGTGGTCAGGGCGGCAATTGCGCCGACGCGTACATCCGCGAACGGCTGCCTCTTTTCACGAATGCAGGCGTAGAACTCGGCCATTGCATTTTCCTTCTGCTGCCTGAGTTCGGGAGCAATGATGTCCCGCGGCGGATCGCCGTCGAGCGAGTAGAACTCCGCGGCTTCGTGCGCCAGATCGAGCGTGCCCTTCCGTCCAAAGATCATGTACCACTGCCCGTTCGGCAGCTTCTTCAGCGTTCGCGGGTGCATGTAGAGCTGGCTGTAATCGAGATGAATGCCGTTGTCGTAAATGTATTCCACGCTGAAGCCGTCCATCATGACGGTACCGGCGGGAATCGGCGTGGGGAAATACCTCCTGCCGTGGCCGTATGCACTGACCGGGCGGCTGTTTGCGACCCAGTTGCAGACGTCGATGTTGTGAACAGCATTCTCGACGATCAGGTCTCCTGAGCGCTTCACGTCCTTATACCACTCAGGTCTCTTTTGCTCGGCCTCCGGCGAGATCCGCGTGCTGTGTCGCTGCGCCTTGATGACGAAAGCTTCGCCGAGCAATTCGCCGCTGTGGATCTGCCTCACGGCTTCGCGGACAACCGGAAAGTATCGAAGCTGCTGTCCGATCTGGAGGAAGCTTTTGGCTTTGCGCGCAGCGAGCAGCACAGCGCTGACCTGCTCGGGCGTGATTCCGAGCGGCTTCTCGCAATATACGTACTTGCCCGCCTCCAGAGCCGCGGCGGCCATAGGCGCATGCAGATAGCACGGGGTGGCGATGACCACGGCATCCACATCACTCA
>DASSSG010000648.1:0-6846 GCA_035708545.1 Bryobacteraceae bacterium
CGGCGACTGCCGGAAAATGTTCGACGACGTGCGCGCGGTCGAGCAGGTCACCGCCGACGATGTCCAGCGTGTCGCCCGCGCCTACTTCGTAGATACCGGCCGTACCGTCGCCTGCACCCGGACAACAAAATGAACCTCGCGATCCATGTGAGCCAGGACGGTATCCTGCGCGCCGGTTACCACGGCACGGTCGTGGCTCGGTTTCCGAGCCGCGCGCGTCAGCAAGCGGTCAGGACACTTCAGAGACACCAGACCAGCCGCGTTGTAGCCAAACTTCTCGTTACGTCTCTGCTCCTGTCATGCGCCGCCGCCGCTCAGCCCGCGCCCAAAACCACGCCCTCCTATAAGGCCCTCAGGTTCCCACCGCTCCGCGAAGTCAGCATTCCCCAACTCGCCGAATCCACGCTGCCCAACGGCATGCGCCTCTACCTGCTCGAGAATCACGAGCTGCCGCTCGTCAGCGGCTTCGCCCTCGTGCGCACCGGTAATCTGTTCGAACCGCCTGACAAGGTCGGCCTCGCCGGAATGACCGGATCGGTCATGCGCACCGGCGGCACGAAATCCCGCACCGGCGACCAGCTCGACGTCGAGCTCGAAAACATCGCCGCGGGCGTCGAATCCGGCATCGGCGAGACCAGCGGGAGCGTGTCGTTCACCTGCCTGCGCGAAAACGTCGATCAGGTGCTCGCGATCTTCAAAGACGTCCTCACCAGTCCCGAGTTCCGCCAGGACAAGATCGATCTCGTCAGGAACGAGCTGCGCGGCGCCATCGCCCGCCGCAACGACGATCCCGAGAACATCGTCTCGCGCGAGTTCGCCTCGACCATCTACGGGCGCGACAATCCCTACGGCTGGTCCCTCGAATACGAACACGTCGATCGCATCCAGCGCGAGGACCTGATTGCCTTTTACAAGCGCTACTTCTTTCCCGCGCACATCATGCTCGCGATCCAGGGCGACTTCTCCGCTCCCGAAATGCGCGCCAGAATCGAAACGCTCTTCGCCGGCTGGACCGTGACCCAGCCGCCCGTTCCGCCGTTCCCGCCCGTGAAGGCGAAGCCCGCTCCGGGCATCTGGCTCGCCACTCGCAATGAGGTCACGCAGACCTTCTTCCGCCTCGGACACCTCGGCGGCACACGGCGCGATCCCGACTACCCCGCGCTGTCGGTCATGTCGGAGATCCTCGGTGGCAGCTTCGCCAGCCGTCTGTTCACCGAGGTCCGCACGCGCCAGGGGCTCGTCTACAACGTTGCGGGAGGCTGGGGCGCGAACTTCAACCACCCCGGTCTGTTCGCGATTGCTGGCAGCACCAAATCGGCAAGCACGGTGGACGCCATTCAGGCCGTTCGTAAAGAGATCGAGCGCATCCGCACATCCCCCGTCTCCGAGCAGGAACTCGAGTACGCAAAAGGCGCGGTTCTGAACAGCTTTGTCTTTCTGTTCGATCATCCGAGCAAGACGCTCAACCGCATTCTCACGTACGAGTACTTCGGCTACCCGCGCGATTTCATCTTTCAATATCAGAAAGCCGTTCGAGCCGTCACCAAAGAAGACATTCTGCGCGTCGCAAAGCAGCATCTGAACCCTGCAATCCTCACGACCGTGGCCGCCGGCAAGCCGTCGGAGTTCGGAAAGCCACTCGCAACCGTCGGCGAAGTCCACAACATCGACCTCACCATCCCGGAGCCGAAAAGTGCGCAACAGGCGGCGTCCTCGGCGCAGGCCGATTCTGCCGCGGACGCGAAAGCCCGCGCGCTGCTCGAACGCGCACGTGAGCAGCTCGGGCCTGCACCGCGCGACATCGTCATGACCGCCGATTCTGCCATCCAGTCGCCTCAGGGCACGATGATGTCCGGCAAGTCGCAACTGTGGATCATCATGCCCGGCGAGCTCCGCTCGGAGCAGCAGCTTCCGTTCGGCAAGGTCACTGTCTACTACGACCGAAAAGGCGGCGGCTGGATCAGCGGACCGCAGGGCGACATGCCGCTGCCCGCACCGGTGCTGGCTCAGGTCAGGCAGCAGCTCTTCCGCACTCTGCACAATCTGGTTGCTGCAACCGGCAACTTTCGCAGCGCAGGTGATAACGCGGTTGAGCTTTCGGGCCCGGATGGCTTCACGACGCGAGTAGAGTTCGACGCCAATGGATTACCCGTCAGTCAGACATACCGCGGCCTCTCAATGGCCGGACCGCCCGCCACGGTCGTCGAGCGCTATTCCGAGTGGAAGCAAAGCGGCGGCGTCCGCTACCCGGCGAAGATCGTCCTCGAACAAAACGGAAACAAGGCCGCCGAGATGACCGTCACAGATTACAGGGTCAATACCGGCCTCAAGTCCGAAGATCTCAGCAGGAAACCATGAAAGCCGTAATCGCAGCGCTGCTCGTGGCGGCCTTCGCTCACGCCGAAACGCAGCAGGAGCGCGGCAAGAGAGTCGTGAACGAAGCGCTCCAGGCGCTCGGCGGCGAGAAGTTCCGCACTATGAAAGATCGCGTGGAAACCGGCCGCGCCTACTCCTTCTACCGCGAACAGCTCCGCGGCCTGGCCTTCGCGAGGATCACCACCAAATACACACAGTCTTCCGGCCACCCGCCCCGCCACCCCGCGCAGCTCGAACGGCAGGCGTTCGGCAAGGACGAAGATCAGATCGTCGTGTTCCCGGGCGAGGGCAAGGGTTACATTCTGACCTACCGCGGCGCCAAGCCGCTCCCGAACGACCGCCTGCTGCGCTACGACGAGTCAACGCTGCGCAACGTCCTCTACATCCTTCGCATGCGCCTCGACGAGCCCGACATGACATTCGTCTCCCGCGGCACCGACGTGATCGATAACAACCCGGTCGAGCTCGTCGAGATCGCCGACAGCGAGAATCGTTCGACTACTGTCGCCTTTCACCGCACCACCAAACTGCCGTTCCGCCAGGTATTCGATTACCGCGATCCGAAAACGAAGGAGCGCATTGAGGAGATCATGTACTTCTCGAAATGGCGTGATGTCGGCGGCGGCGTCATGTGGCCCTACCACATGGAGCGGGTCCGGAACGGCGAGAAGGTATTCGAGATCTTCTCGGAAACCGTCGCCGTCAACCAGAATGTGCCGGATGCGGCCTTTCGGCTTCCGGGGAATCTGAAAATTCTGCCGCCGGACCGGACGTAGGCAGCTCGATTCGGACGAGCAGCCCGGGACGAGCGTTCTCGGCAACGATCCTGCCCCTGTGCAGCTCGATAGCGCGCTTCGCGATCGACAACCCCAGTCCCACGCCCCCGCTTTTGCGGGCGCGGTCGGCCTCGACCCGATAAAACGCATCGAAGATGCGATCGACGGCCTCCTCAGGGACGCCCGGGCCGTGGTCGCGCACGGCGACGCCTCGCGCATCGACTGTGACCTCAATCGCCGATCCTTTCGGCTCATATCGGATCGCGTTCCGAATGACGTTCTCGAGAGCGCGGCGCAGCAGCTCGCCGTCGCCGCGAACCTCCACCGGCTGCGCACGCAGCCGGATTTCGGAGCCACGCGCCGACGACTCGATCCGGCTGTCCTCCACCACCGCGCGCGCGACCTCGTCCAGCCGCACCGGCTCGGCATGCAGCTGTGACGGGTCGCCTTCTGCCCGCGTCACCTGCAGTAACTCGCCGACGAGCGAGTTCAGCCGCTCGGTCTCCTTCTGAATCCGATCGAGGTGCTCGTCCCGGTTCTCGTCCGAGCGCGCCAGTTCCGCCGCCAGGCTCAGGCGCGCGAGCGGCGACCGCAGCTCATGCGAGATGTCGGCGAGCAGCCGTCGCTCCGCCACGAGCAGCGTTTCAATTCGGTCCGCCATCTGATTGAACGTCCGCGCGAGCTGCCCGAGCTCGTCACCGCGATCCCAGCGCGCCCGCTCGCCGAACTCGCCCCGCCCGAAGCATTCGACGATTCGCTGCAGCCGCTGCACCGGTCTGGTCACGTGCCGCGCGAATGCCCAGCACAGCAGCAGTATGACCGCGATCATCGCGCCGATATGCTCGGGCCGGAACCACCACCTCACCCAGCTGCGGCGCGGGAAACGCAGAATATACCAGGCGGCGTGCTCGCGGTCGAACCGCGCGACCACGCCGGGCCAGTCGCGGGGAGCGCGGGTGAACTGCGAGAGATCCTCGCCGGTGACCAGATCGCGGCCGTTCCTGTCCGCCACCGAGGCGTGCACGCCCGTCCTCTCCTGCAGACGCCGCAGCGACTCGCGCAGCGCCGGCGCGCCACCCGTCTCGTACACGCGCCGCGCCTCATGCAGCTCCATCATGATCGCGAACGCCGGACGCCTCTGATCGGCTTCGTCGTAGTTGAGAATCGCCACCACCGCCACTGCGAGGATCGTCGCCGCGGCCGTGCCCAGAAACCACAGCAGCGTCTTCTGGAAAAGACTCACGACTCGCCTTCCGCGGCCGATCTGACGAACTGGTAACCGACCCCGCGCACCGTCTTGATCAGCTCGCGGCCGTCCGCCTCCCCGAGCTTCCGCCGAATGTGGCTGACGTGCATGTCCATCGACCGGTCGAACGGCGTTGCCTTTCGGTTGTACAGCCGCTCCATGAGCGCGTCGCGCGACAGCACCCGGCCCGCCGACCGCACCAGCATCTCGAGAATGTCGAACTCGATCGTGGTCAGCTCCACCGCCTTGCCGTTGACCTTCACCTCGCGCGTCCCGGGATCGAGCAGCACACCATTTGCCTCGATCCGGCTCTCCGGACCGCGCGGTTCTGCCCGCCGCAGGATGGCGCGAATTCGCGCGCTCAGCTCGCGCGGGTTGAACGGCTTGCCGAGATAGTCATCGGCGCCCAGCTCGAGCCCGACGATGCGGTCCACGTCCTCGCCACGCGCGGTCAGCATCAGGACCGGCACGCGGCTCGTGTGCCGCAGCCGCTTCAGGATCTCGAAGCCGTCGAGCCCCGGCAGCATGACGTCGAGCACCACGAGATCGAACGCTCCGTTCTGCGCGCGCTCGAGGCCGCCGCGCCCGTCGTGCGCAAACTCGACCGTGAATCCTTCCCGCTCGAGGAACTCCCTCAGCAGCGCCGCCAGCTCCACGTCGTCATCTATGACGAGAATGCGCATGCGTTCTGCCCCCAGCTTTACACAGTTTTACCGGCGGAACATACGGCCTTTACATCGCGCGCGTAGTTTCGGATCAGGAGGCAATACTCACGATGACAGTAAGAACCAGGATCGCCACGGCAGTCGCCACACTGGCGCTCGCCACCGGCGTGTTCGCCGCCGCTCCTCGCATAACCGAACGCCACCACGCCCGGATGCACCGCATCGAGTGGGTAGCCAATGAGCTCCAGCTCACAGATGCGCAGAAGGAGTTCGCTCGAACACTGTTCCGCGAGAACCGCGGCGCTGCTCAGCCGATCATCGAACAGCTCCGCCAGAACCATGCGCAGATGGTCGCTGCCGTGAAGGCGAACAACGACGCCGAAATCACACGCGTGGCCAATGCCCAGTCGCAGCTCACCGCCCAGCTCCACGCGCTTCTTGCGAAAGGGCTCGCGAAGTTCTACGCCCAGCTCACTCCGGACCAGAAGGCGAAAGCCGACGCAATGTACGACAACCTGCGCAGCCACTTCGAGCATCGCGGCTTCATGCACCGCGGTTAGTCCTCAGGGGCGCCGCTCGAGTGGTGGCGCTCCCCCTTCAATTTCCGATACCTCCGGGCCATTCTGAACGTCTTGTAATGTTGCCGGCGGGCTCTGTGCTATGCTGACCACTACCGCAAGGTGGGCGCATGCGCCGATCGTGCGCGGAGTGGAACCCGAGGGCTTTTTTTATGCGCGTTCGTTTCGTTTTCTGCGCAGCCGTTTTCGCCCTCGCATTGTGCTCTCTGGCTCTTGCCCAGCGGGGATTCCGCGGCGGTTTCGGCGGCTTCTATGAAGACGATTACGTCCCCATGCCGCCCGATGCCAACGAGAAGACCGAGTATGTATTCGCCCGCCTCCGTTACCCGTCGTGGCGCGGACCTGGCATGGGCGGCATATGGGCGTATCGCGGCAACTGGACCATCGATTACCCGAAAGCCGATCGCCACTTTGTCTCCGGTGTCCGCCGGCTGACGCGCATACACACGCGCTCGGTGGAACAGATCGTCGATCTCGAGTCCGACGAAGTTTACAACTGGCCCTGGTTGTACGCCGTCGAACCGGGTCACTGGGATCTGACCGACGCACAGGCGAGAAAGCTTCGCGATTATCTTCTGCGCGGCGGCTTCCTGATGACCGACGACTTTCACGGCACTTTGGAATGGCAGATCTTCATGGCAAGCATGAGCCGCGTGTTTCCCGACCGGCAGGTGGTCGATCTCGATAACAAGGACGCGATCTTCCACGTGCTCTACGATCTCGACGAACGCTTCCAGGTCCCGGGTGTCGCGACTTTCGGCACCGGCCGCACGTGGGAATATGACGGAGTCGACCCGCACTGGCGCGGCATCTGTGACGACAAGGGCCGCATCATGGTCGCCATCTGCCACAACATGGATCTCGGCGATGCCTGGGAGCATGCCGATCATCCCAACTACCCTGAAAAGTACACGTCTCTGGCGTACCGAATCGGGATCAACTACATCATCTACGCGATGACGCACTGAGGAGGCGCTTGTGTTTGAATTCCTCTTCGGTCATCCTGCTTCGTTGTTCGCGCGCGCGAAACTCGTGTTTCTTTCCGGCTGGCCCGTGTGGGTTCTCATCGTAAGCCTGCTCGTGATCGCCGTGCTGCTGTTTCTTCCGTTCTGGCGCATGCGCAGCCGCGGCTCGCAGGTATCGCTTCGGCGCTCGGCCGTGCTGTGGGGATTGCAGGCCGCTTTCATTGGCGTGCTGCTGATGAT
>DASSSG010000649.1:0-2859 GCA_035708545.1 Bryobacteraceae bacterium
GATCTTGTTGATAACGAGAACCGGCGGGAGCTTCGCCTCAAGTGCCTTCATGAGCACGTACCGGGTCTGCGGGAGCGGCCCTTCGCTCGCGTCCACCAGCAGCATGACGCCGTCGACGATCTTCAGCGCGCGCTCGACTTCGCCACCGAAATCGCTGTGGCCGGGCGTATCGACGATGTTGATCTTGATGTCACGGTAGCGAACGCCGGTGGTCTTGGCGAGGATGGTAATGCCGCGCTCACGTTCGAGCTCATTCGAGTCCAGGACGCGTTCGGCGACCTGCTCGTTCTCGCGGAAGATGCCGCTCTGCCGCAACATGGCGTCGACGAGGGTTGTTTTTCCGTGGTCTACGTGGGCGATGATGGCGACGTTGCGGATGCCGTTGTTGCGGTTCAATTTTCTATGGTGACACGCAGGCGGCTGCGGATGCGCTGCTGCCGATCGCAGTAGGGTGATGCTCTGACATTCTGCTTCCGCTAACGGTCGCGGCTCGGTCCCGGAGCATCGCTGCCACTTCTTTGGTCGCACACCCCGATCGCAGCATCGGCATTGCAGCGGTCCCCGGTGATAGTATCTACGGAACCGATTGTTTCACCGCTCGAGGAGAAGACGATGCATTGCCGGATTATTTTGTTCGCTTTCGTCGCGTTCAGGGTCATGCAGGCGCAGACGCTCGGTACCATTACCGGCGAGGTTACGGATGCCAGCGGCGCCGTTGTCGCCGGCGCGACCGTCACGGCTCGCAACACAGCCACAAATGTGTTGCGGATTGCCGCCAGCAATGAAGCCGGCGTCTACACGATTCCGGCGCTGGTTCCTGGTGTCTACGAAGTAAAGGCCGAGAAAGCGGGATTCAAGAGCGCCACACGGTCCGGAATCGAGCTGCAGGTACAGCAGACCGCCCGCATCGACTTTGGGCTCGAGGTGGGCCAGGTGACCGAAAGCATTGCGGTCACCGCGGCCGCGCCGCTCCTGACCACGGAAAACGCGACGGTGGGCACCGTCATCGAGCAAAGGCGCATCACCGATCTGCCGCTGAACGGGCGCAACTTCCTCAGCCTCGTTGCGCTCAGCCCGAACGTGACTTACGGATTCAATCAGGCGGCACAGGCAAGCGGACGTCAGGGCGGCACGCGGGCCACGATCACGATGTCGCTCGCAGGTTCGCGGTCGACATGGAGCAATTACACGCTCGACGGAATTACGAATACCGACATCAATTTCAATCTGTATATCGTGCTGCCCTCGGTCGAGGCGCTGCAGGAGTTCAAGGTGCAGACAGGCATCTATCCGGCCGAGTTCGGGCGCGCGGCCGGGCAGGTGAACGTTTCGACGCGCGGCGGGTCAAATGAATACCACGGCTCGGCTTTCGAGTTCCTCCGCAATGACAAGCTCGATGCGCGGCCATACTTCTTCAAGGACCCGGAAAGCCCGACGCAAACCGCTCCGCTGAAGTCGCCGTACCGGCAGAACCAGTACGGCTTCACGCTCGCGGGTCCGGTTCGAATACCAAAGCTGCTGGATGGACGGAACCGGGTGTTCTTCATGACGAACTTCGAGGGATTCAAATCGCGGACGACCACGACGCAGTATTTCACAACGATGACAGAAGCGATGCGGCGCGGCGACTTCTCGGCTGTACCGACTCAGTTGCAGGATCCGGCAACGCGCGTCCGAACTCCGAACGCGAGCGGCAGCGGATTCACCGTCACCTCGACGCCGTTTATCGGGAACCAGATTCCGGCCGACCGGTTCAACCGGGCTTCCGTTTACCTGCTCGAGAAGTTCGCGCCGCTGCCGAATATTCCGCAGACCGGACTGCCCAATCGCAACTATCAGTATCTGCAGAAAGTACCTGTCGACAAGGACCAGTTCACCGCGCGCGTGGATTTCAACGAGAATGCCAATTCGCAGTGGTTCGGGCGCTACAGCTGGACGGACGAGCTGACCACGACTCCGGGCGTGCGGCTGAACGGAACCATTCTGTACACGAGAGCCAGCCAGTGGGTACTTTCGAATACGCGCGTGTTCTCCGCGTCGAAGGTCAATGAATTCCGGTTCGGGTATAACTCGCTGTTCAACAACATCAGCCAGGAGCTTGCGGGCGTCGAGAACGTGAATGAGAAGCTGGGGACACCCGTCAAAGTGGATGATCCGAACTCGTGGGGGATCCCGGATATCAATCTGACGGGCAGCGCTCTGAACCGTTTCGGCAACGACGCGAACGGGCCTTTCACAATCGATAACAAGGTCTACCAGGTGGTCGATAACTTCTCGTGGATCACAGGCAAACACTCCATTCGATTCGGGGGCGAATGGAGATATAACCAGTTTCTGCAGGTGGGCAATGAATTCGCTCGTGGCCGGTTCACTTTCAACGGGAGCTTTACGGGCAACGGGAACACTCTGACCGGCGGGTACCCCGGGGCGGACTTACTGCTCGGGGCTCCCAGTACGATTGAAAGCGCCGTGGCGCTGGCACGAGCGGACTTCCGCAATAACGAGTGGGCCCTCTATGCAGACGACACATACAAAATGACGTCGCGGCTGACGGTGAACTGGGGCCTGCGCTGGGAGGTTGCGCAGCCGCTGCTCGATAAGTTCGGCCTGCAGCCGAACTTCCAGCTCAGGCAGGCGCTGCCCGCGATCGCCAGTGAACCTGACGTGAACAGGCATCCCGTGCTGGTACGGACGGGATCGGGCGACTTCTATGAAGGGCTGGCGTTCCGGTTCCGAGGTCCCGTGCAGCTGGCGCGAGATGGGCGGCTGGGCGACCGGCTCATCAGAACGGATTACAACAATTTCGCGCCGCGGCTGGGGATTGCTTACAGTCCGTCCCCACAGTGGTCGTTCCGCACC
>DASSSG010000650.1:0-6111 GCA_035708545.1 Bryobacteraceae bacterium
AGCCCCGGCCATATCGTAGAGCGAGCCTGACTGGTACTTCGCGCCGCGGCGCGCATCGGCGTGTTTCACGTTGTCGATGAGCTGATACTCGAAGCCGATCACGTACTCCTGCGCGCGTTCCTCCGGGCCGAGACTGGCGCGGCTGGGACGCGCGCGCATTTCTTCGAGCGCGGCATCTTCGAAGCGGCGGCCTCTCGTCCGGGCGCTTCGAATAAGGATGAAATCCTGAATCCGGTACTTCACACCGCTGTTCGCGCCCGGTGCGATGCGCCAGTCGAAGGCCAGCTCGAAATCGCGATAGTTATTCTTCGAGACAAGGTCTTCGATGATGCGCGGGTGCGGCCGCGTGCGAATGCAGCCATCCTCGATCGCCCACGCGTCGCCGGGAAGTGTCTTCGTGGCTGGGTCGATCCAGCCGTGGAAGGTCTTGCCGTCGAACAACAGTTGCCAGCCGGCTTTGCGTTCGGCGTCGGACAGGCGGTTGTGTTCAGCTCGAGCGCAGAAGGCGCAGCACAGTGCGGCGAAAGCGACATAACGCCCCACGGGTCCGTCCTAACTTGCTCTCGTGACCCGCGGCACCCGCTCCGCGACGGGCGGCAGTGTCGGGAATCCTTCCGCCGGTTTGTCCTGGTACCAGTAGCACACCGAAAAGAAGTTGTCGCCGCGATCGTTGCCGTGCCCGTGCTCCATCGTGTGCTTCAGGTAGCGCGTGAACGTCACCGGATTATCGCCGTGCCAGCGATAGCAGCAGTACCGCCCGCCCGTGCGCTCCGCCATGATGATGATTGGCGCGCCGTAATAGTGGTGCCCGAATGGGGTCGCGCCGTCGCGGCCACCGAAATTCCAGCTTCCGAGGAAGTAATCCTCGGAGCCGGTGCCGATGATAGCCGGTTTCGACTCGTCGTCGACGAAGATCATGTCGTCGCCTTCGCCCATCCAGCCGTCGGCGTTGATCAGCACCCCGAGCGTGACGCCCATGAGATGCCCCCGGCCGCGCGTCTCGGCATACACGTAATTCATTTTGCCGTCGGGGTTCGCTGTCGTACCGTCGCCAGTGACTGCCGTATTCGGAGTGCTTTGCCGGTACTGCGCGTGGAAATACAGAGCGTCGTCCGGCACGGGCGCGGTCAGGTAATCGATATTCGAATAGAATGCGTTGACCTGCTGCGAGCCGTCGTTGGTCACGGTCATACGAGCGCTCCTGCGGTACGGCATTGCAAAGTAGCAGTTGAGTGATCGTCCCGGCGAGCACGCCAGATAGGCCGATTGATAGATCTGATACTCGGCCAGATTCAGGCCGAAGAAGTCGCCTATCGGCGTCTCAATACTCGGCTGCGCCGCGCCGTCCCACCACGCGCGCAGCACCAGTTCCTTCAGGTGCATGCGGCTGGGCGCCGCGATCGTGAACCAGATGTGCGTGATCACGCCAGGCTCGCTCGCGTTGAATAGTTCCTGGCTCTTCCCCGCGGGAATCGTCCAGAAATCGCGATTTGCTCCCGTGCGGTCGTGGCTGGACTGTTTCAGCGATCGATAGCTCTGGGCTCGCGCATATCGTGGAAGGAACGAGGCGGCTGGGTTGCTCGCCCCTGCGCCCATCGAGGGAGCCGTCTGCCCTGATGCCGTTGCCGCAAGACCTCCGGCCGCGAGAATTCGGCGAATAAACCCACGCCTGTCGTTTGCCATGTGTGCTTAACAGCATAGCCAAACGCCGGAGAGCGCGCTGTAACGAATTCCGCCGCCGCGTCACGGACCGAAGTGCCGCTGCATCGGCCACGCTGAGACCGCGTATGACGTCATTCCCGCCGTCCGCCGTTCAGGGTACAGTGATTACCGTATAATGACGGTTAACGCCGTTCGGCGCGTCGGCAGTACCGATCGCTGATCGGTTTTAGCGTAAACTAAGGTTAAATAGTACTATCACTTAAGTCCTCCGAAGATTTGATGGTGCCGCGCCACACCGTTAGAATTGGTGCGAGTATGGAGAACGGGGCTGCTATGGATGTAAGCGTCGAAACACCTGTGGCGAACGAGGCTGAACAACAGCCGGTTCGAATTCGCGTCATCATTGCCGATGACCACCCGATTGTTCGTGACGGGCTCAGAAAACTGCTGAGCCTGGAGGATGACATTGATGTCATTGGCGAAGCCTCCGACGGCCGCGAGGTCCTGACCCTCGTCCAGCAGACCGATCCCGATGTCGTCCTGCTCGATCTGCGGATGCCCAACCTTGATGGTTTGTCGGCGCTGCAGGCGCTTCAGCAGATGAACAAGCGATCGAAGATCATCGTACTGACGGCGTCGGAAGACAAAAATGAATTCGTGCAGGCGATGAAGCTCGGCTGTTCGGGCATCGTGCTGAAGCAGACGGCGCCGGAGCTGATCGTCAAGAGTATCCGAAAGGTCTTCTCCGGGGAGATCTGGCTCGACTCGCACACGACGGCCGCCGTGATGCGGCAGTTCGCGGCCCCGGGCGAAGTGATCGGCGGAGGCGGCGGCAAGGGCCGCGAACGTTCCCCACTGTCAGCGCGCGAACGCGAGATCGTCAGCCTGGTGGCCCAGGGCTACAAGAACAAGGAAATGGCCGAGAAGATGTTCATCAGCGAGCAGACGGTCAAGAACCACCTGCACAATATCTTCGATAAGCTCGGCGTCTCCGACCGCCTCGAACTCGCGCTGTACGCGATTCACAAGGGTCTGCACCTGGTCGACAGGTAGCGGACCTGAACGTCACGGCAGCCCTGTTGTCACAATGGTGACGACATGGCTGAGTTCGACTACGACCTTCTCGTTATCGGCTCCGGCCCGGCGGGCCAGCGCGCGGCCATTCAGGCCGCCAAGCTCGGCAAGCGCGTCGCTATCGTCGAACGCAAGTACACCGTCGGCGGCGTACAGGTAAATACCGGCACGATTCCGAGCAAAACCTTCCGGGAAGCCGTCCTCGACCTCACGGGTTTCCTCGAGCGCACGTTCTATGGCGCGTCGTACACGGCCAAGCAGAACATCACGATCGCCGATCTGCTCATGCGCATCGACAAAGTCGTACAGCATGAGATCGAGGTGATCCGGCACCAGCTCACGCGCAACGGCGTCGAGTTGATCGGCGCAACGGCATCGTTCCTCGATCCGCACACGCTCACGCTCGAATTCCCGGACGCCCGCGGCCAGCGGGTGCTGCGGGGCGAGTTCATTCTGATTGCCACGGGCACGGACGTTACGCTCGATCCGAAGATCCCGTTCGACGGGCGGCGCGTGATCACCAGTGACGACGTGGTCCGGCTCGATCGCCTGCCGCGGACACTCGTGGTCGTGGGCGCGGGCGTCGTGGGATGCGAGTACGCGAGCATGTTTGCCGCTCTTGGCGTGCGTGTCACGCTGATCGACCGCCGCTCCGACCTGCTCAAGTTCGTCGACGACGAGATCGTTGACGCCTTCACCTATCATCTTCGCGACAATCGCACGACCATCTGGCTCAATGAAGAAGTCGCCGGGATCGACTGGATCGATACGCCGAACGGAGACGGCGTGCGGCTGCACCTCGCCAGTGGCAAACAGGTGATTGCCGAGAAGGCGCTGTACAGTATCGGGCGGACAGGTAATACAGCGAAACTGAATCTCGAGGCTGCGGGGCTTCGCGCCGATGATCGCGGCCGTCTGAAGGTGAATGAGCACTATCAGACCGAGGTTCCGCACATCTACGCGGCGGGCGACGTGATCGGGTTTCCGAGCCTGGCCTCGACGTCGATGGAGCAGGGCCGCATCGCCGCATGTCATGCGTTCCACGCGGACCCGTGCTCGTCCTCCGACCTGTTCCCGTACGGGATCTACTCCATCCCCGAGATATCGATGTGCGGCAGGACAGAAGAGGAGCTGACAAAGCAGGGCGTGCCCTACGAGGTCGGCAAAGCGCACTACCGCGAAATCGCGCGCGGCGAGATCATCGGCGACACCAGCGGACTGCTGAAACTCGTCTTTCGCGCGGACACCCATGAACTGCTCGGTGTGCACATTCTCGGGGAAGGCGCGGCCGAACTCGTGCATATCGGCCAGGCAGTGCTCGCGCACAAGGGAAAAATCGAGTACTTCGTCAACACGGTTTTCAATTACCCCACGCTCGCCGAGTGCTATAAAGTGGCCGCGTTCGACGGACTGAATCGAATGGGCGGCCGGCCGATCATCGAATCGCAGGTACCGCCGGGACCAGGGCGGGCGCCGGCCGGCAGCTCGGCTTAGTCTGCTGTCTCTGAAGTATCTTGACCGCTTGCTGACGCGCGCGGCTCGGAAACAGAGCTACGAACCATGCAGGAGTGGTAAAGGTACTTGCGAGACGGCAGACTAGAAGTTCACGATTGACGCGAAGCTGTCCGGCTGGAGGCTCGCGCCACCGACCAGAGTGCCGTCGATTTCCGGTTGCGCCATCAGCGATTTCACGTTGTCCGGCTTCACACTGCCGCCATAGAGGATGCGGACGCGACTGGCCGCGGCGTCACCGAACTTCGCGCGCACCCGAGAGCGGATGAGGCGGTGGGCGTCGGCCGCGATATCGGGCGTGGCGGTCTTCCCGGTGCCGATGGCCCAGACCGGCTCGTACGCGATGACGACCTTCGCGAACTGGTCGCCGGCAAGGCCCGCGATGCCGTGCTGGAACTGGTCGGCGAGCACGGCTTCGGTACGGTTGCTTTCACGCTCTTCCAGGCGTTCGCCGACGCAGACGATGGGCTCGAGCCCCGCGTCGAGTGCCGCGGTCGTGCGTTTGAGGACCGTCTCGTCAGTCTCGCCGAAGTATTGCCGGCGTTCGCTGTGCCCGATGATCACATACCGGCAGCCGATCGCCCTGAGCATGGGTCCGGAAACCTCGCCCGTGTACGCTCCCTCTTTTTCCCAGAACAGATTTTGGCCACCGATGCCGACGTGGGTGCCCCTGACGGCTTCGACGGCCGCGGCGAGATTCACGAACGGAGGGCAGATCGCGATCTCGCAGTGAGTCGAGTTGTGCACGGCGGGGAGAAATCTGTCGAAGAATGCCCGGGTTTCTGAGGCAGTCTTGTACATCTTCCAGTTGCCGGCCATTAACGGGGTTCGCATGTAGAGGGGAGAAGTTCGATTTTAGCAACGCGCAACGGGGTTGCTGCTTACGCTCAAGACCGGTCTATCGGACGAGTTGTTTAAGGAAACTCACCCCGGCCGCGATCCGCACGCCGAAGTTTTCCGCAACTGTCTGCCCGATGTCCGACAGCGTGGCCCGCGTTCCCAGATCCGTGCCGGCTCGCACTCGCGGGCCGGCGCCGAGCAGCGGTACATACTCGCGGCTGTGGTCGGTGCTCGGGGTAGTGGGGTCGCAGCCGTGATCCGCAGTCACGATGAGCAGATCATCTTCGCCGAGTTGCGCCAGCAGCGAGGGCAGCCACACATCCACCTCTTCGAGTGCCCGCGCGTAGCCCTCGATGTCGTTGCGGTGGCCGTAGAGCATGTCGAAATCGACAAGGTTCACGAAAATCAGACCCTCGCCGGCTTCTTCCATAGCCTCGAGCGTCTTCTGCATGCCGTCTGTATTGGTCCTGGTCTTTTCGTATCGGCGGATACCGCGGCCGAGAAAGATATCGAAGATCTTGCCGACGCTGAATACCGGCACGTCGCGCTCATCGAGCAGATCGAGCAGCATGCCCTTCGGCGGCGGCACCGCATAGTCCCTCCGATTCGCGGTTCGCGTGAAGGCGCCCGGTTCGCCGAGAAACGGACGTGCGATGACGCGGCCCACCTCGTACGGCCCGCGCAGGATCTCCCGCGCCGTTTCGCAGATCTTGTACTGCTCCCAGAGCGGGATCACGTCCTCGTGCATGGCGATCTGAAAGACGCTGTCGGCGGAGGTATAGACGATCGGTGAGCCGGTGCGCACGTGTTCTTCGCCGAGCTCGCGGATGATCTCGGTCCCCGAGGCGGCATAGTTACCGAGCGTGCGCCGGCCTATGCGATCCTCGAACGGGTCCAGCACCTCTCGCGGGAAGCCGTTCGGAAACAGGGGAAACGGCCGCTCGAGATGAATGCCCACCATCTCCCAATGCCCCGTAGTCGTGTCCTTGCCGGGCGACGCCAGCGCGCATCGGCCGTACGCTC
>DASSSG010000651.1:0-2102 GCA_035708545.1 Bryobacteraceae bacterium
GATGAGATGCGGTTCCTTTTCCCAGAGTTCGCCGCGAATTACCTTGCGATGCACGGTTTCTATCTGGGCGTGGCACCGGGCACAGGTACGGGCGATATTCGCCTTGGCAATGGACGAGCTCGAATCGGTGTGCGGCAGTACCGAGTGCGCGGTGTGACAGCTGGTGCACACGGCCGTGACCGTCAGGCCGCGCTGGAAGAGGCCCTCGCCATGGATACTGTCGCGGTAATTCTCGAGGATGTTCTCCTGAGCGATCGCGCGCGTGCGGCTGACCGGTGTTCCCTCCCGATGGCAGCCGCCGCACAGCCGCGGAATCTCGATGGTGGAGATCGGCGATCCGGGGTCGGATGCGCGCAGGACATTGTGAGTGCCATGGCACTGCTTGCAGCCGGGCGCGAGGCGATCGCCTCGGGCGGCGGCCCTGCCATGCAGACTCGCGCCGTACTTTGCCTGCTCGCCGGGATGGCAGGATCCGCAATTCACGCGGGCGAGGCTGTCGGCGTGCGGCAGTTCCTTTTTGGCCAGATCGGCATGACAAGCCGTGCATTCGAGGGACGCGTGCGGAGACGCGAGCAGGGCGGCGGCATCGAAGGCCGGGGGCACGCCCTTCTGTCGTCTGCCGGACCGGCGGCCGGCGTCGTGGCACCCGGCGCATTCCTCCGAGCCGGCCGGTGCTTTTTGCGATTCGGCGGGCGCGGCGACCGCCGGGACCGCAAGTACGAGGAGGAGCGCCGCAGTTTTCCAGGGCCGCGTCGCAACGGGTGAATGCAGGCGCGCCGCCATTCTTCACCGCTGCGTCTGGCCTGGCGAAGTTCCGCGCAGCTGAGCTCCCCGCTCGGGCACCTTGTCAAAAATCTGAATGCTGCCGCCATCAGGGGTCTGTTGAGCAAGGTAGACCCGCCTGTCGCCATCGAGAGCTATACCGGTGCGCAGTACAGAAAGCCCCGGACCTCTGCCGAGACTCGCAGCGAAAAGAACATTTCTGCCGTCCGCGGAGAGGACCTGCAGCGACCCGAGTTCCGCATCGGCGATGTAGACGTGATCTTCGTCGTCGATGGCGATGCTGCTGGGCCGAGCGAACTCGCCCGGTTCCATGCACAAGGTGCCAAACGAAGAAACCCCGGAACCATCGGGATCATAGATTTGCACGCGGCAATTCACTCTGTCGACCACATACAACTGGCCTCTCGAGTTCACGCCGAGGCCCGCCGGAACTGATCGACGGGAACCGGCGGCGTCGCGTACTTCACCGAGCGTCTTACCCTTCGCAAACGTTCGCTCGTCAAACGAAAGGACCTGCCGGAGCATAACGTCTGCCACATACACGCGGCCACGGTTGGCATCGACGGCAACGGCGCCCGGGCGTTTCAACTGGTCTTCGCCGAACGACGCAATGGCGCTGCCGGACTTATCGAATACGACAACGCGCGGCCGGTAAGAATCGGATACGAACAGCCGGCCCGCAGAGCCAAACGCAAGACCTGCCGGACCAAGCAGCGGGTATTTCGCATTGCCCGTCCAGCGGACGGCCGTGCGCGCCTGGCGGTCGTACACCAGCACCGCGCCCTGACCCGGGTCTGCCACGAACATACGTCGCGCGTCATCGACGGCGATGCCGAACGGCTTCACGAGGCGCAGCTGTTTCGAAGCCGCGGTCGGACGAGCGCCGCTTCCGGCGAGGTCCTCCGGCGAGGAGATCGCCGCCAATGGTCGAATCGCCGTACTGGTCTTGCCTTCGGTGACGGTTCGGGCCGTCGTCGTAACGCGCGATGGGTCTTTCGGCGCCGCCGGCAGGCACAGTGTGCCGATGAGCGCGGCTACCGCCGCTGGTGACAGATTCCGCATGTCTCGCCTCCTGATCAACTGGTTGCGTCAGGATTCCACCGGTCACGAGCAAGCGCCGGCTGTACTCGCCCCCTTTGCGGCGGGTGGTCAGAGAGGTAGTTGTAATACCCCGGGCGACGCGGGGCCGAATGGATGCTCTGCAACGGAGCGTCCATTCGCAGCTACGGTGTCCCAGGCGTTATTGAGAAACACCGCCGAATTCTTCGATGTGGCCTTATTCTGCACCGGGACCGTTTCAGAGTCAACACTCCTGCGCA
>DASSSG010000652.1:0-5582 GCA_035708545.1 Bryobacteraceae bacterium
GACCAGCTCGACGAGCTCGCGGATTATTTCGCTGCGCGTCTCAGGAAACAGGCTGGCAAGGCTGTTGCGGCGCCACCTCCGCCGCCCACCCCGGCCGAACCGCCCGCTTCGCCCGAACCAAAGCCCGGTATCGCCGCTCCAGTTCCGAAGTGAGCGTCCGGATGTCGCGCCGGGCCACTACGAACTCGCGTGCTGCGCAGGCGAGCCGGCGGGCCTCGGCCTGATCGTTCAGCAGCGCGACCACCTTCGCCGCAAAATCCCGAGGGTCATCGGCAAGCGCACAAATCTCTCCGTCCACGCGCGCCAGCCCTTCCGCGCCGAGCCGTGTGGAAACAACCGGCATTCCCGCCGCAAACGCCTCCAGCAGTTTTACGCGAACTCCGGATCCGCTCAGGATCGGACACACGAAAACGGCGTAGTGCCCGAGCGGCTCCTGCACGTCGGAGACGAAACCACGCATCTCGATCGCATCGCTCTGGTCAGGAAAAGAGTGCCTCGGCGGCGGCTCCGCCCCGACGAGCACCAGACGCGCGGCAGGACGGCGCGCGAGGATGTGCGGCAGCACCTCGCGAGTGAACCACGTCATGGCCTCGACGTTCGGCAGATGACGAAAGCCGCCGAGGAAGAGCATGGTGTCGGGTTCACGCCCGTCCGTCCGGAATATGTATCGTGCCGTGTCGATGCCGGCGCGCGTCTCGGCGTCGATCCGTTCCCGCAGCTCGGGACGGAACGAAGCGACATAATCGCGATTCTCAGCACTGCAAACCTGGACGGAATCGAAGCGTGCCAGCAGGCCCAGCTCATAGCGGATGGCTCGCAGATACTCGATCTGCGCCTTCAGCTTCGTGATGCCTCTCATCCCGGGTAGCTGCCGGCCAACGGACTGGAAGTAGACGTCATGCTCGAAGAGCACAGTCGCGATCCTGTGAAAAGCGCCGCCGTACTGCCCCATGGGCATGTACTCGAGCTGTACGGCATCGACATCGTGGAGATAGATTTGCCGGTGAATCAGCCATTCGAGCTCTCTGTTTCGGAACTCCACGACCGAGTGCGGCAGAGCCGACCCGAACATGTGCGTGCTGCCCTTCATGCGCACCAAAAACTCGACCGACCGGCAACGCCGCGCCAGTTCGTCGTGCGCTTCGCGCTCGTATTCGTGATCGAGGAGCACGATCAGATGCAGGTCACAGAGGCGCGCCAGCTCGCGCGTCGTCTGACTCATGAAGACGCCGCCACCGTGGACGGGAGGGCAGATCGGGTAGGGCGAAACGAAGAGGACGCTCAGGCGCTTCGGGTTCTCGGGCATGTGAGCGAAGCGATCGCGGAAATAGCCGCCGAGCGGCCGCCGGAATGCCTCGGTGTCATCGATCAATGCGAGCGAACGCGCCCGCCAGCGTGAGACGATCGCGGCGGGGAGCTGAACGAAAGCTCGGGCCATAGCCGCGAGACTCGCGCGCTCGGGCGAGTCTCCCGCGAGCGCGCTCACGACACCATCGGCCCAGTTGTAAGCGAAGGCGCCGAGCAGGCGCCGCCACTCGTGGATGTTCTTCCACGAGAAGAGGACGAAGTTCTTCTTCAGAACTCGTTCGATATACGCCTGCGAGAATCGCTTGCCTATGGTGCCGCGATGTTCGTGAAAAACGATGCTCGCCGGCTCGTACAGCACCTTCCAGCCCCGCTTCCACGCGAGGTAGCCGAGGTCCGTGTCTTCTAAATAGAACGGCGCAAGCAGGCTGTCGAATCCGCCAAGCTCGAGCAGCTTTCTGCGGTCGAACGCGCACGATCCTCCGCCGCCGTAGAAACAGGGGAATGCGCGTGTGACGTTGTCGTCCTCGCGGTGGCGGACCCTGAGAGCGCCGCGATCCCACCAGCCCTGAGTAAGCCCGGTCTCTTCACGCTTTTTCGCCGGATCGCTGAAGAAAATCTGGCAGGAGACCGCGAACACCTGCGGGTCGGTGAAGCCGGCGAGCAGCGGCGCGAGGAACCCGCGTTCCACTCGCATGTCGCTGTTCAGCAGGACAACGATGTCGTTCGTCGCGGCGCGCAAACCGGCGTTCGAGTTGCCGCCGAAGCCTTCGTTGTTCGCAAGCTCGACGACGTGCACCTCGGGAAAGCGCTCGCGCACGAACGCCGCACTGCCGTCGGCGGATGCGCCGTCGACGACGATGATCTCGTTGCGAGGGTTCTCCCGCGTCGCTTCGGCCAGCGCCGGAAGGTACGTCGCCAGCAGATCGCGCCCATTCCAGTTGGGAATTACAATCGTCGCGGCCGACGTGTCCGGCGTCGTGTCTGCGGGTGTGCGTCGTCCGCCCAGTACGCGCCACAGCAGATCACAGCACGCGAGGGCTGCCAGAGGAACCAGCACGAGAACCGGTGAGAAGATCAGCAGCGGGATCGCCGCCAGCAGCCGCCGCAGCGCCGCCATTCAGGCCTTTCCGACCTCCGGACCAAGGCCGAAAGCACGCCCGAGGCGCACCCATCGCGAGGCCTGCACCATTCCGAGCCGCCGTTCATATTCCGCGCGTTCGGCGTCGAGACGCAGCGCCCATTTGGTGCGCTCTTCCACGGTCTCCTCCGCCAAACCGAGCAACTCGACGGCCTTCGCCAGCTCCGCCGTCTGTGCCGCCAGCTCCGCCGTGAGCCGGCGCTCCGTTTCCAGCGCCCACTGTGTTTTACGCTCGTTCTCCAGCTCGAGAGCAGCCACCGTCTCCTGCGCCGCTTTCTGCTCGGTGGCAACTTCCTCCTGAAGCTGGGCGACCCGCTGGCGTGTTGTCTCGAGCTCCTCGTTCAGCTCCTGCGCCCAGCGGTTCCGCGCTTCGAGCTCATCCTTCTGCTCACGGAACAATCGAACAGTCTCAGCGTGGTCTTTCTCGAGCGCGGTCAGCCACGCGGATTTTTGCGCGACCTCGTCCTCGAGCCGGCGAATATGGGCAAGCCGCTCACGCAGCAGGTTGGCTCCGCTCGGAAGATAAAGGAAACTGGGCACTCCCACCTGCGGTGTGGCCGCGCATACCGCGACAAAGAAGCTCGCCTCTTGTGGCTGCGGCGCGTCTCCGTCGAAGCGCACCTCGGCCGGCCCGCGCCGGTCCGTGGCCTGAATGAGAATGCCTCCGGCGTGGTCCTGAAGGAAGATGACCACGTGCGGGAACTCGCGCTCGAGCACCTCGCGGAATTCCTCGTATTCGAACTCGTGAACGTGAAACGGGTTTGGGCCGGCCGAGCCGCGGCTTTCGGAATAGATGACCTTATTCGGCGTCGATAACAGGACCTGCCCTCCGGGAGCGAGTACACGGCGCGTTTCGCGGATCAGCTCCGGCCAGTCGGGAAGGTGCTCGATGACTTCATAGGCGACGATCAGATCGAAGGACGCGTCGCGGAAGGGCAACCGGGCCGCCGACCCCGGCACGAAGCGCAGGTTCGCGCGTGCGTATGCCTTTGACGCATCCACTATGACGTTTGTGGCCACGTCGACGGCGATGACACTTGCGGCCGCGATCGCCAGTTCTGCCGCTCCGTACCCAGTACCGCAGCCGAGGTCGAGGACACGCTGCCCGCGGGAGAGCCGGGCTGCGAATGCATATCGCGCGTAGTGCTCGTGCCAGAGTTCGCGATCGACCTGGCCGGGAACTACGCGTTCGCCTGTGAACTCCCCTCTCATTTACGCGACGCCCGCCCGCTCCGCACCGGGCGCGCAGAGCCGCGTATTCACCTCAATCCGGCACGGAAGGTGCATGTAGCCATAGATGGGCGCTTCGCCATGGCCCATCTGCAGAGTCAGCGCATTGTCGATCCAGTCGCAGGTCTGATACGCGTGCAGCGTGCCGTCTGCAATGGCTGGCGAAAACGAGAAATGCGAGGGGTAGAGGTATGGGAGGTCGACATGGAAATCGACGGTGCGTACCTCACCCGCGTGCATCGGCGCCAACTGGCGTCCCTCACGGGTGGTATTTGTTCCCGCGAAATCAATGCCCATGTGGTTGCGGATGATGAAGCCCACGTTCGGCAGCGACAGATACTCGTTCGCGCGAACCGATATTCGTACAACAATCGAACCCGCGGGTTCGAGCAGCCGCAGCGGGTTGCCCTGGGCGTCAAGCACGGCAATCCCGATGACCTCCGCCCGTCCATCGCCGTGCCGGTGGTCCACATTCGGAATGCGCGTGACCACCTCGGGCGGCGGCGCGAGCGCGCGCGCGTTGGATCCCGGGACCTGCGCCGGAGGCGCGTTCGCCCCCAGGTATTCCGAATCCTTCTGCGTCATCGCCGCCAGGTACTTCGCGACAACAGCATCGGTCGCGCCGAGCTCACGTACGCAGCCGCCCTCGAGCCACATCGTACGATCCCCGATGGCCTTCACATCCCCCATGGCATGCGACACAAACAGGATCGTGACGCCCCGCGCACGCAGCTCGTGCACCTTGCGCATGCAGCGCTGGCGAAAATAAATGTCGCCAACGGCGAGGGCTTCATCCACCAGCAGGATCTCGGGGTCGACGTGGATCGCGACGGCAAAAGCAAGCCGTACAGCCATCCCACTCGAGTACGTCTTTACGGGCTGATCGATGAAGCTGCCGATCTCGGCGAACGCTGCGATTCGGCCATACCGCTCGTCGATCTGCCGGCGGGTTAACCCCAGAATCGATGCATTCAGATACACGTTCTCACGGCCGGTGAACTCCGGATTGAACCCGGAGCCGAGCTCGAGCAATGCCGCCACTCGCCCGAGCATCGACACTTCGCCGGTTGTCGGATGCAGAATGCCGGCGACGAGCTGCAGTAGTGTGCTCTTGCCTGATCCGTTCTCGCCGATGATGCAGAATGTCTCGCCGCGGCGAACGTCGAATGACAAGTCGCGCAACGCCCAGAAATCCGAGTGTCGCCTGAGACGATTGAAAGTAACGAGTTCTTTCAGACGGTCCGGAGGCGAGTTGTAGACGGGATAACTCTTCGAGACGCCGCGGAACTGGACGGCATTCACGGCTCGGTGACCCTAATATAATCCACCAATTAGGAATGTAGCAGAGGTAGTGGTTGAGAGTGACTTCCGGCGAGCGAGATGTCCGGGACGAAAATGCGTCAGGGCGACCGCCGGTTCCCTCGGTAAACGGTTCACCTTCGGCCGCGCATGTTATAGGCGAGACTACTCAGTTGTAGTCCCATGGCTTGGCCAGTCCAGAACCGCTCTCCAAGGATAGCCGGTAGCCGCCCTGTGGGGTGGTCCTTCTCTATCCTTCACCACGCAAGCAAAGGCTAGGGTCCGATCACGGAGTTCGGAGGTGACTCCATAACTGAACCGAAGAACCGCGGTACTACCTACTACCCCGGCTCTCTACCTAAGAATATGAACCTGGATAAATCGGATGTCAATCCAATATTCAGAGCTGCCTACAAAAAATCATATTGCTGACAGTGAGACCGTAGTGAAATGCTACAGTGACTTCCGGGACTTGTGGTACCCGCTAGCCGAAGTTCGTCAGTGCACCGCTTGCTGACGCGCGCGGCTCAGTAACTCCTGCAAAATCAGCACCCCATTCGGAGCCGCGAGCCGTGAGGGAGCGGTTATGACGAACTTCGGCTAGTCC
>DASSSG010000653.1:0-5015 GCA_035708545.1 Bryobacteraceae bacterium
CCGGCCTCGTAACTGAGCCGTGAGCGTACGCGAGCGGTTGGCGGGACTCAGGGCGCGTCCCCGGGGGCGGGTGCGCGACATGAAAATGGAGCCGGCCTCGTAACTGAGCCGTGAGCGTAAGCGAGCGGTTGGCGGGACTCAGGGCGCGTCCCCGGGAACGCCGCCATAGGCTCGCCCTGCTCCTCGATGAATGGCCGATCGCCGCTTCACGTCGCACACCCTCCGGGCGGCCGGCCCGCTTCCGGCTCGCGAGCGCGCTCAGCGATCATGGATATTAGTTCCGTGACCGCCCGAATCTTCCTGAAGCTCATCCTTGGCGTCGTGTGCGTGCTCAGCGTCGCCCTCACTGTCGTCAACTATCTGGCGGCGCGCGCGGCCGAGCGCACCTACGTCGATATGCTCACGCGCGAGCTCGCGGAGAAGGCCCTGATGCTCGCGCACCCCGCAGTGAGGACCGACAGCTCGACCATTCGGACGCTTGCCGCTGCTGCGGGAGCGCGCGTCACACGAATCGGGCACGACGGCCGGGTCACCGCCGACTCCGAAGCCGATCCCGTTCACATGGAGAATCATGCAAGCCGTCCGGAAGTGGCCGCCGCGCTCCGGCGCAAAACCGGCTCTAACACCCGTACCAGCTCCACGCTGGGCGTTAAGTACCTGTACGTCGCGGTTCCCGTCTCCGATGGCGCTCTGCGCCTTGCCGTGCCGCTCAGGAACATCGATCAGCAGGTTCGCGCAGTGACGCATGAGCTGCTGCGCTCCGTCGCGCTCGCCTTTATTCCCGGCATTCTCCTCGCTGCCCTGCTCGCGCGTTATTTCTCGCGCCGTCTTGCCGCGATCATTGCCTATGCCGGCAAGCTCGCGCGCGGCGAATTCGAGCAGCCTCTCCCGGTCACACGCGGCGACGAGCTCGGTATTCTCTCGCAGCAGCTGAATGAGACCGGGGCGAAGCTCGAGAACATGTTCGCCGCACTCCAGCAGGAGCACGAAAAACTCGAGAAGCTCGAGAATGTCCGAAAGGATTTCGTCATCAACGTCTCCCACGAGCTGCGCACGCCGCTGGCCTCCATCCAGGGCTATACCGAGACCCTCCTCGACGGAGCGCTGCACGATCCCGAACACAACGTGCGGTTCCTGTCCATCATTCGGCAGAACGCCGAACGCCTGGCTCGCCTGATTGGCGATCTGATGACGTTGTCGCAGATCGAGCTCGAACGCACCAGGTTCCAGATCGGTTCGTATTACATAAATCAGCTGATAGCGCACTGCGTGGATTCGATGACCCCGCTCGCCGAAAAGAAGTCAATCCGCATTCGCTTCGAACGAGCACCCGATGCGACCGAGGCCTGTTGCGACTCGGAAGCCGTGCACCAGATCATCACGAACCTCGTCGACAACGCAATCAAATACACTCCCGAAGGCGGCGAGATCACGCTGGGTGCGCAGCAGCCGGGCGACGATTCCGCCTATATCGAGATCTTCGTGCGAGATACCGGAATCGGCATTCCCGAACAGGAACTGCCTCGCCTGTTCGAGCGCTTCTATCGCGTCGACAAAGCCCGCTCGCGCGAGCTCGGGGGGACCGGTCTGGGTCTCGCTATCGTCAAGCATCTGGTACGCGCGCAGGGAGGTGAAGTACGTGTCGAAAGCCGCCCAAACTGCGGCTCGACCTTCTCCTTTACGCTGCCGGTGCGCGACCCCGGTCCGCTCGAAGACAGCGCCGTTCAAGCTGAATTAACGAGTTTGTAATCGTTCTGTCATATGGGCTCGGACACAATGAGAGCAGGCCAACGATGAAGATGAAAAAGATCGCGCTGATCGAGGATGATGCAGATCTGTTCGCGCTCCTCAGGTACAACCTCGAGAAAGAGGGGTTCGCGCTGGTGGGGGCTCAAACGGGCAAGGGCGCCATCGAACTATGCCGGCGCGAGCGGCCGGATCTCATCCTGCTCGATATCATGCTGCCCGATTCCGACGGACTCGATATCTGCAAGGGCATCCGCAGCCATCCTGAGCTGGCGCACATTCCGATTATCTTTCTGACCGCGCGGGCTTCCGAAACAGACCGCATCGTTGGTCTGGAGCTCGGCGGCAACGATTACATCGTCAAACCATTCTTCATTCGCGAACTCATCGCGCGGATCAGGATCCAGTTCCGTGGGCAGGCTTCCGCGGCCAGGGTTCTCAAATCCGGGGGGCTGGAGCTCGACCGCTCGAGCTGCAGTGTCAAACTGCACGGCAAGCCGCTGTCGCTTACCGCGACCGAGTTCCGTTTGCTCGAGTTTCTGATGAATCGGCCCGGCGTCGTCTTCAGCCGCGAGCAGCTCCTCGACTCCGTCTGGGGTCATGATCGTGCGGTGACCGATCGCACCGTTGACGTGTACATCCTGCGCCTCCGGCAGAAGACCGAGGCCGACCCGACGAATCCGCAACTGATCCGGTCTGTACGGGGCTTCGGCTACAGCTTCAACGAAGTGCCGGAAACCGCAAACACCTCGGTGGCTTAATCGATCCGCACGCGCACGGCGTTCGACTGTACGCCATCCGCGGTCAGGATCAGATCCGTTTCGCCCGCTCCGCGCGCTTCGCGCGGCACTTCCACATTGAGCTGATCGAGACCGGCGAATTCGGGCTGAGGTCCCGCATAGAGCACGCGCGCCGGCCTGCTTGCTATCGTGACGCGCACTGCCTCCAGCCCGGTGCGGTGGCGGAACCCGGTGCCGAACAGGCTGAGGTATACCGGCCGATCGCTCGTCTCGACCTTCACCGTCTGGCACAGTAGCGGTCCGAAGCACGTTGCCAGCGGGGTCTGCGTGAGGCGCCCGTCGCGTTCCGTGCGCAGCGCGACCCCGGCGGCTGGCCCTCTGCCTGTCATATTGGCGGTGAACAGCGCCGGTGCGACACGTTGTGCGAGCACGACTGCGTCCGTGCGTCCGCCGCTCGCCCTGACTACCGTGAAGGTTGCCGGGCCGGCCGCGGCCGCCGCCGGCACTTCGAAATTGATCTGCTCGTCCGAGCTGTAGAACACGCGCGCGATGTGCAGCGCGCCGGCTGCATCGCGCACTTCCACGCGCGCGCCGCTCGCCCCGAAGCCCGTGCCGTATGCCGAGGCGAGGCCGCCGGGCGCCACGCCCATCGCGCCGCTCGCCGCTGAAACGATTGCGATCGGCGAGGTGACTCCGTACGCGCGGCTCATCCAGTACGGCAGAATGAAATCGATCCCTGCCGGCTCAATACGGCCCGACCCGCCGCCGGACAACTGAAACGGACTCCGCTGCCAGAGGAAATCCGTCGTTACGCGCTCGCGCACCGGGATCACGTCGCACGCCCGGTTCTCGCCGCAGGATCGATACTTCGCGCGCAGATCGACGAAGAAATCCCGGCGCGGGCGCCGCAGCCATTCGTTCAGCAGTTCGATCGTCTCGGCATCGCGTTTGCCCTCGGGCCCGCGCAACGCCCGGTCAATCGCGTTGAAATGCGCGTTCTGGTGCAGCCGTATCGCGGCGTGGAATCGCTCATAAGTGTTCCAGTATTCCGTCAAACGTTCCGACCCGCGGGGTTCCAGCCGAACCAGGTTGTAGAAGGTGATCGCATCCAGGTTGAATTTGAAGTACGAGCCATGCGGGTCCAGCGTGTCGAAAGCGACCGCGGTGCCGATGCCGAACAGGCCCGGGCGCCAGTCGTCGTACACACGAGCGAATCGGGCCGGGTTGACCTGGCGCGCAACCTGCAGGATCGCCGCCTGCTGCTCCGGGCGCAAAGTGAACGTCGTACTCGTGTTCCCGCCGGGCATCACGACGCTCCAGTGTTTGTCGAGCAGGCGGTCGACGAGCCGCGTGACCAGGTCCGAGATTCGCCCGCGCATCCCCGGATCGTCGATACGCTCGAAGGCGACGCTCAGGCCGAAGAAGGCGCCCATGTACTGGTCGCGCGAGGTGTCGCCGACCCACCGCCAGTTCCGCCCGTCGATGACCGCGGAGTGCTGATCGTGCTGGCTCTCTTCTCTGAGCATGCCTTCTGCAAAAACCGAATCCGCCGGTACCGCACAGCGCGCAAGCACGTTGTCCGCCCCCGACACCCGCACGAGCAGTTCGAGCCCGCGCAGCCCTCGATCTGCGGCGGCAAGCGCGTCCGAGGAACGGGTCACGGAGTACCGAAACGCCTCGGCGGCGAGATAGTGGCCGGTCCAGATGGCTGAGTCACCGCATCGCGTGTAGCCGATTATCTCGGCGCTCTCCGGCCCGGCGAACATCGGGTCGAGGATCGTGCCGAAGGGTAAATGCCGCGCCTGCAGGTCGCGCTCCAGCGTGAGTGCCTGTTGTTCGAGCGTCTGCGCATTGAGACTAAGAGTCACCAGGAGGAGTAAGCAGCGCATGTGATTTAACTTACATTTTGTCATACGTGAACCAGGCGCTCCGGAATCGCACTCATCGCAGTCACCACACTTCCGCAAGATCCGTCAGGCAATGCCGGATAACACAATATATGATCGAGCCGAGCCTATGACCATTACCCACTCGAAACGAGCCCTCGCACTCGGGTTCCTGAGCTGGCTGCTGCCATTCGCGTTCGGCTTTCTCATATTTCCGCTGAAACGCGCAAATGCTCCTTTATTCGACACGTTGATGTCGCTGGCGCTCGTCGTCGTGGCCGCGGTACTTGCCCGCCGATACTTCCGAGACAGCGCTCGTCCGAGCGTCATCGAGGCCGCCGTGCTCGGATTCGTGTGGGCCGTCATAAACCTGGTTCTCGATTACCCGATGTTCGCCTACGGACCTATGCAGATGACCACGGCGCGGTACTACTCGGAAATCGGCGCCGGATACCTCCTGTACCCCGCATTCCTTGCGGGCGCTTCGTGGGCATTTGTACGCCAATGATCGCTCACCCGAAACCTGGTCTGCTGTCCCGCGGGTGCAGTTCAGAATTGTGAGGTGAAATCACGCGGCAGCCTCGACCCGTTGTGAGCGACGTTCCCAGAAATCCTCGAGACGCCCGCTGAGTTTGGCGCAGCG
>DASSSG010000654.1:0-2453 GCA_035708545.1 Bryobacteraceae bacterium
TCTGCCACGTGCCGATGGCGCGCCCCAGTTGCTCGATGTCCTCGCCTGGAAAGTCACGATCTGCGATGCCTCGGATGTCGTACTCGCGGAAGATCGTCGGCTTGAGCATATAGCAATGAAGGTAGCAGCCGCGATGTGCGCAGGCTGTCAGCCCACCACAATTCGCGCAGGAACGCAAACACACGGCCACGTGCTCCGCGCAGGACTGCGGCTCCGCACAGCCTTCTTCCTCCTTTGCTTCCGCCGCTGCAACCGCCCGAAGGCCCCGATCACACTTCTTCTGGATTTATTTTTACGGCATCTAATCACCTGAGCAGTCGCAACTTACCTCCGTTTACCGGGTCGCAGCCGCAGCTCGCTCTTCACCCCTGCTCCGAAAAAATGATGTCGGAGGTGAGGCACTATGCCGTCACAACGTCAACTCAATGCGAATCGCCGTAACGCGGCCCTCGGTGGCCCCAAAACACCAGAAGGCCGCGCTGCCGTCCGTTTCAATGCGCTCAGGAACGGATTGGCCGCCGTCACAACCGTCGTTCCCGGTGAGGACCCCAAAGCTTTCGAACAGCTTCGCGAGGATCTTTTCCAGGATTACCTTCCGGCCACGCACACCGAAACCGTCTTGTTCGAAGAGTTCGCCCGCTGCTCCTGGCGTTTGCTCCGCCTGCGGCGCGTCGAGACCGAGATGTGGAGCGTCTATATTCTCGGCCTCCGCAAACGGGAAGGTGCGGACCAGCCACCTACTCTTCAGGAAGCCGACCGAGCCCTCGCCGGCGCACTCGCCGAGCTGCCTCCGCAGAACCTGACGAACTTCTTCCGCTACGAACGCACCATCACCCGCGATTTCTATCGGGCTCTGCATGAGCTCGAAGCGGCCCAGCGCCAGCGTCGCCGGGGCGAGTCGGTTCCCGCATCCACGGCCTCCGTCCAAAAACCGCAAAACGAACTCGAGCCGCACAGCGTCACCGCTGCAGCCGGAGCCGCCGCCGCAGCCGCTGCCGAATCCGATGCCGCCGGACAAGCCTCTGCATCGCAGGACGCGGCACTGTCCGAAATCGGGATTGGGACTGTTCTGCAACCTTCCCAACCAGCCGCCGCCACGCCCGGCGACACTGAGCCGCAGCAGCTCAGGGAGGCCGCGTGAAACCCCGGAGCCGGCCTCGCGCCGCACGCAATCCCAATTTCAACGCCATGACGACGCCACGCTCAACAGCATCATGTCGGCGCGATGACCGGCCGCCCAATGGAGTTCGGGCTCAGGATTACGTTCAGAGAAGTAACGCGATTCTTATTCTGCGGGAGCTGGCGCGGCTTTCTTGCGCGTTGCCCGCTTGGGCTTGTCCACCGGCGGCTGGCGGTCGCTCTTCTTCAGGTTGGGCAGCACCATCGGCGCGACGAATTTCTTCTCGCCGTGCTCGTCGAACTTGATGACGATGTAGTCATCGGTGCACGAGAGTACGGAGCCCAAACCGAACTTTGGATGCTCCACCTGGGCGCCCTGGGCGAAAGCAGGTTTATTCGCCATCTGGAGCTAAGTGTAACAAATCTCAAGGGCTCTCTCGAAGCCGCCCGCCAGGTTGCCGGCCGCGTCGAAGTCCCACTCGACCGGCTCGCCCACTCGCTCGATATCGGTCCGTCCACGCACTGTGTCGAGCAGATTCTCGCTCGCGAGAATACGTTCCAGCTCGAGCGTGTTGCGAATCCGGACCACGGTCACTTCGCTTCGCTCGATACGGCCGGCCGTCGCCGCCAGAATGTCCAGCGCCTCCCGATCCGTCGCCACCCGCAACGGCGTGCGAATCGCGAAAAGGTTCGAAGCGGTTACCGCGTTTATCCGCGTGGCCGCCCAGTCGATCTTCTGGTACAGGCGCTCCGAAATCACATCCGCCATGCCCATGCCGACGGCGTTGCCGTAGGACAGCCGGCTCAGATCGCGTACGTAAATGCGAGCGATTCGAGCCGCCCACGGCCACGGATTCACGCCTCCCCAGGGATGGCGATTGATGATCTTGCTGTCCATCCCCACACCGCTGATGTGCTTGCCGATCTCGTCCACGATCAGCACATCGACGTCGTCGAACAGGATGCGCGCCGTCCACGAGCGCGCCTGCTCGAGCAGCTTCGGCTCCTCTCGGAGGAACTCCTCCGCTCTCAAAGCCGTTACCTGAGCCGTGGCGTGGTGAGCGTCCTCGAGAACCGCGAGTCCTCCGATCACCTTGCCCGAGGCGAGTACCTGCCGCCCGACCGCGAGGATAACCCCGCTCAACCCCAGGCGCACCGCATGCGTGTGGTAGTTGCCGGCGCCCGCGAGTTTCCCAAGCCCGATCGCAGCCATCTTCGTGATGCCGCTCTCGATCGGTCCTTCGAACGTGGTATGCCATTTGACGCGATTGATCAGAAAAACAGCGCCCGCCTCGAACGCTGTCCGATCCATGAACGTCTCAATTCCCTCCGGA
>DASSSG010000655.1:0-4898 GCA_035708545.1 Bryobacteraceae bacterium
CTACATCAATGGCGAGTGGGTCGCCGGAAAGACCTTCGAAAATCGCAACCCGGCCGACATCGATGAATTAGTAGGCCTCCACGTAAGTGGTACTGCCTCTGACGTGGAAAGCGCAACCGAAGCGGCGAACAAAGCCTTTCCCTCCTGGGCCTCCCTCCCCGGCCCGGCTCGCGGCAATTATCTCTACAAAGTAGCCGAGATCCTCGACCGCAAATGGGACCAGATCTCGGCCGACATGACCCGAGAGGAAGGGAAGACCCTGCCCGAAGCCAAAGGCGAAGTCCGCCGCTCCATCAACATCTTCCGCTACTTCGCCGGCGAGGGCTCGCGCATGCCCGGCCACTTGGTCCCTTCCGAGCGCGACCGCGTCCACATGTTCGCCGTCCGCAAACCGCTCGGCGTTGTCGGCCTCATCACTCCCTGGAACTTCCCGAGCGCGATCCCGGCCTGGAAGATGGCTCCCGCCCTGGTCGCCGGCAACACTATCGTCGTCAAACCCGCAAGCGTTGCTCCACTCAGCTCCTGGCGCATCGTCGAGGCTTGCCACGACGCCGGCATCCCGAAAGGCGTCGTCAACTTCATCGCCGGGTCCGGGTCGGAGGTCGGCGCCGCATTGATGAAAGCGAAGCCCCTCAGGGCGGTTTCCTTCACTGGCTCGTGCGATACCGGAAACGCCCTTCACGCTGAAGCCTCGAAGCGCCGCCTGCGAATCCAGCTCGAAATGGGCGGTAAGAATCCCACCGTCGTCCTCGCGGACTGCAATCTCGAATCCGCGGTCGAGAACGTCGTCAACGCCGCTTTCGCCTCAACCGGCCAGAAGTGTACCGCCACCAGCCGCGCGGTCGTCGAGGACGCGATCTACGATCGTTTCCTCGGAGCACTGGTCGAGCGCGCCCGAAAATACAAGGTCGGCAACGGCATGGAACCCGGCATCGACATGGGTCCGGCGGTGGACGAGAAACAACTGAACACCAATCTGAAATACATCGACATCGGTAAGAAAGAAGGCGCTCGGCTCTGCCTTGGAGGCAACCGCCTCACGGGCGGCGCCTGGGACAAGGGCTACTATTGTGAGCCCACTATCTTCGCCGACGTCACACCCGAAATGACCATCGCGCGCGAGGAGATCTTTGGCCCGGTCCTCGCAGTGATGCGCGCCCGCGACTGGGAAGACGCGCTGCGTATCGCCAACTGCGTTCCGTTCGGCCTCTCCGCTTCTATCCAGACAACCAATGTCTCTCGCGTCTTCGAATTTGTATACGGAATGGAAGCCGGACTCCTTACCGTAAATCTCCCGAGTGCCGGTGTCGAGTATCAGCTGCCCTTCGGCGGCACGAAAGAATCCAGCTTCGGGCCGAAGGAACAGGGTCCCGCCGCCCTCGAATTTTACAGCGATTACAAGACTGTCTATCTCAAATATTGAATGCGACTCGGGCAGATCAAATGGAATAACCAAATCGCCGCCGCCATCTTCGAAGATGGCACCGTAGCCCGGCCGGTGCCCGATTACTCGCTCTATGACCTGATCCGCATCGGCGAGATGGAGCGCGTGCCAGTCGAAGCCGTGGCACAACGCCTGGTCAGCGCGCATCGCGAAGAAGCCGCGCCTCTGATCCCCATCCATCCCCGGGAGGTCTGGGCCTGCGGCTGCACTTACAGGACCAGCGCTGAATTTCGTGATGCCGAACAGGGCACGCGCGAGGGCTTCTATGCGCATGTATATCGCGAGGCCCGTCCCGAGATCTTCTTCAAAGGCACCTCACGCCACTGCGTCGGCCCCGGACAGGCCATCGGTATCCGCTCCGATTCCGTGTTTACGGCGCCTGAGCCCGAACTCGCAATCGTGCTCGGTATGAACAGCCGCATCATCGGCTATACGCTCGCGAACGATGTGTCCGCCTGGGACATTGAACGGGAAAATCCGCTGTATCTGCCGCAGTCGAAGGTATACACGGCGTGCTGCGCCATTGGTCCGGTGATCGTCACTGCCGATGAGATCCCGAACCCGTACAAACTCGAGCTCACCTGTACCATTCGCCGCGGAGCGGAGACGATTTTCGAGGGGCGAGTCTCCACCTCGGAGCTGAACCGCAAATTCGAGACGCTTCTCGAGTACCTGCTCCGCGCCAACCCCGTGCCCGCCGGCTCCGTGCTGCTCACCGGGACCGGCATCATTGTCACCGAGAAGCACGCGCTGCAACCCGGCGACATCGTCTCCATCAGCGTGCCCGAAATCGGCGAACTGCAGAACGCCGTGGCCGTAGTGGGTTGAATCATGTTCCGGCTTGATAACAAGACCGCGCTCGTCACCGGCGCCGCATCCGGCATCGGCGCAGCCATCGCTCAGGCCTACGCCGGCTGCGGCGCGCGCGTCTACATCGGCGACATCAAAGAGCCGGCGCAACCTGACAACTTCATCCGCGTCGATGTCGCCTCCGAAGAAGACTGCCAGCGCGCAGCCCGCCACATCGGCCGCGTGGACATTCTGGTCAACAACGCCGGCATCGGCTTTGTCGGAACGCTGATGCAGACCGCCGCCGCCGATTTCGATCGCATGTATTCGGTTAACCTGCGCGGCGTGTTCAATATGAGCCGAGCATTC
Organism: Bryobacteraceae bacterium; assembly: GCA_035708545.1. Lineage (GTDB taxonomy): Bacteria > Acidobacteriota > Terriglobia > Bryobacterales > Bryobacteraceae > DASSSG01. The sequence continues at coordinate 2,603 of DASSSG010000655.1, forward strand.
CTGCCGGCAATGCTCGAGCGCCGCTATGGAGTGATTGTCAATATAGCCTCGATCGGCGGCATCGTCGGCGTGAAGGACCGGCTTGCATATTGCGCGATGAAGTTTGGGGTCGTCGGCATCACGAAGTGCATGGCGCTCGACCACGCGACCGACGGCATTCGCGTGAACTGCATCTGTCCGGGCCGTGTCGAGACGCCGTTCGTACAGCAGCGAATTCGCGAATATCCCGATCCCGAGAGAGCCTACCGCGAGATGGCCGCCACGCAGCCAATCGGCCGCATGGGCTGGCCCGCCGAGATCGCCGCCGCCGCCGTCTATCTCGCGAGCGATGAAGCGGCGTTCGTCACCGGCTCGGCGCTGATCATCGACGGAGGCTTCAGCGCAGGCAAATGATCGATATCGAGGATCCGGCCCAGCTTAAGGCTTACCTGGGTCCGGTCACTGCACGTGTACTCCGCGGCGGTGTCTCGAATAAAACGGTGTTAATCGAGCGCGAGAACGGCGAAGCCTGGGTTCTCAAACAAGCGCTCCCGCAATTGCGAGTAGCCGTCGAATGGTTCTGCTCCCCCGACCGCATCAACCGCGAAGCCAAAGGTCTCGAGGTGGCCGGCCGCTACGTCACGGCACCTCGGCTCGTGTTCCACGATCCGGCGAACCACCTGCTTGCCATGGAAGCAGTTCCGCCGCCACACGAGAACTGGAAGACGATGCTGTTGCGCGGCGAGCTTCAAGAGGCGTACGTCATCGAGTTCGCTCGCATGCTGCGCGCGCTGCACAGCGCGCCATTCGATCCGGCGTTCGAAGACACCAGTTACTTCGAAGCTCTGCGCCTGGAACCATATTACTTGTACACAGCCGAGCAGTGCCCCGAAGCTGCCGAATTCCTTCACGACTTAGTAGCCTCCACCCGTGCTACACACCGAGCCCTGGTGCACGGAGACTATAGCCCCAAGAACGTGCTGATCCACAACGATCAGCTCGTATTACTCGACTTCGAGGTGATGCACTGGGGCGATCCGGCCTTCGACGTCGGCTTCGCGCTGGCTCACCTGATCAGCAAAGCCCACTATCTCCGGGATCGCAGATTCGCAGAAGCCGCCAGTCTCTTCTATAGCCAGTTCTCGAGTTACCCTCGCGCCATCCACCACGCGCTCGGCTGCTTGTTGGCCCGAGTCGCCGGCCGCTCCACGCTCGAGTACCTCACGCCCGGGCACCGCGCCCGGCAGCGACAGGTCGTTGTACGCCTGATGCGGAATCCGCCTGCAGCAATCGAGGAGGTCGCATGCTCGTTGCTCTGAGTGCGCGCGAAATACTGGACAGCCGCGGCCGTCCGACCGTGAAAGCAACCTGCCGTCTCGCGAGCGGGGCAGTCGGCACCGCCTCCGTGCCCTCCGGCGCTTCAACAGGCAGCGCGGAAGCACTCGAACTCCGAGACGGCGACCCGAGCCGCTACCGTGGCCTCGGCTGTCGCAAAGCCGTAGCCATCGTGAATGAAATCTTCGCGCCGATCCTCGTCGGCCGCGAGTGGGACCAGGCGTCGCTCGATGCGGCAATGCCGAAGCTGGCTGCCAACGCAACCCTTGCCGTTTCGCTGGCCTTCGCCCGCGCAACCGCGCCGCTCACCGGAGACTCTAAACATCTGCCGCGTCCGATGATCAACCTCTTCAGCGGCGGCAAGCACGCGGGCGGGCAGGTGCCCATTCAGGATGTGCTCGTTATCCCGCACGCGAGCACTATCGACGAGTGCCTCGCGACAACGTTCGACGTGTACGAAGACGCCGCCGAGTTAGTGTTCCGAAAGTACGGCATGCGGCGGCTTACTGCTGACGAAGGTGGCCTCGCGCCGGCCTTCCCGTCCATCGACGCGATGCTGTCCGACGCGGTAGAAGCGATCGGCAATCGCCCGCTGTCACTCGCTGTAGATGTCGCGGCAAGTCACTTCTATGACGGCACCCGCTACACACCGGGCACGTCAGATGAGATGATCGACATCATCGCGGGCTGGTGCGAACGCTACCCGATAATCAGCGTGGAAGATGGCCTCGCCGAGGACGACTGGGAGCACTGGCCGCGTCTTCGCGAACGGCTTGCGCGTCGCGTGCAGGTTCTCGGCGATGACTTGCTTTGCACCAACCCGCAACGCATCCGCCGTGCCATCGACACGCGAGCCTGCGACGCGCTGCTCCTCAAGGTCAACCAGATCGGCACGCTTACCGAAGCCGCCGCATCGCTCCGCCTCGCCCGCGAAGCCGGCTGGCGCGTGACCGTCAGCGCGCGCAGCGGCGAAACCGAGGAC
>DASSSG010000656.1:0-2221 GCA_035708545.1 Bryobacteraceae bacterium
CATCCCCGGCGCTTTCGCGCAACAGGCGTCGCGTAACGCACAGCCCATAACACGCGAGGCTGGAAAGCTGCGGTAGTACCGGAACGCGCGCCTGCATCTGGAAATGGACGAAACGCGGTGGTAGATCTGGGTTGGAATAGCTCCCGTATTACCAGTTATGCAACGTTCGCCGGTGCGACAACCGTCCGCGAGGGTCTCCGATGCGGACGGACAGTCGCTGCAGTTGTGGCAGGATAGGCAGCCACGACCGAGTCTCGCTGAAAAGGTCGTCACCGGGATACTCGTGGCCGCCGGCATCAGAGTGAACGGCAATCGGCCAGGGGACATCCGCGTTCATGATGCTCGGTTCTTCGGACGCGCGCTCTCGCACGGCAGTCTCGGCCTTGGCGAATCTTATATGGACGGATGGTGGGATGCCGAACCGCTCGATGAGTTTTTCGCAAAAGCGCAGCGCGCCGAGCTGTGGCGGCGAACGCCGTCGGCTGTGTCGGTCTGGCTGGCACTGAAGGGGAGGCTGCTGAATCGTCAGACGCCTGACAAGTCGGCCGCCGTTGCCCGGCGACACTACGACCTCGGGAATGACCTGTATGAGGCCATGCTCGATCCCTGGATGCAGTACACCTGCGCATACTGGAATGGCGCAGCCACACTGGACGAAGCTCAGGAGAACAAACTCGATCTGATCTCGAGAAAGCTCGGGTTCTCCGCCGGGATGCGAGTTCTCGAGCTGGGCGGCGGCTTCGGCGGACTGGCGCGTTTCCTGGCCGAGCGCCACGGCTGTGAGGTGGTCTCTTACAACATTTCACGCGAGCAGGTCGAATTCGCGCGCCAGTGGTGTAACGGGCTGCCTGTGCGCTTCGAGCTCAAAGATTACCGGGAAGCCGCACAAGAACGAGAACCCTTCGATCGCGTGGTTTCGATCGGCTTATGCGAGCACGTCGGCTACAAGAACTACCGGCGGTTCATGGAGATTGCCCATCGCTGTCTGAGAGCCGGCGGCCTCTTCCTCCTGCACACCATTGACGGGAATCGCTCCTATACGGCGACCGATGCGTTCATCGACAGGTACATCTTCCCGAACGGGATGATTCCTGCGATCGAACAGCTCGGACGCGCTATGGAAGGGCTGTGGGTCATGGAAGACTGGCACAATTTCGGCCCGGATTACGACCGCACACTGCTCGCCTGGTGGGACAATTTCGATCGTGCGTGGCCGAGACTGCGCACGGCCTACGGAGACCGCTTCTATCGCCTGTGGAAGTTCTACATCATGGCTTCCGCCGGATCCTTTCGGGCGCGCCAACTGCAACTTTGGCAGATGGTGCTGTCGAAAGGCGATATTCCATCCTATCGACCGGTTCGCCGACCGTGACCGCGCTGGCCGCGTACGAGCAGAGGCGGGAAGCGCTGGCGGCACAGCTGCGTGCCATTCGCTCCGGCGGCGGGCACACGGTTGCTCTGCGAAAATCCACCTCGAATCTCTTCCGCGTACGCGCTAAGAACGCTGCGAGGAAGCTCGACGTGCGGCCGTTCACACATATTCTCGAGGTCGACCCCGAGCGCATGATCGCGCAGGTGGAGGGGATGGCGCCGTACGCAGCTGTCGTCGAGGAAACGCTCAGATATGGACTGCTGCCGCTGGTCACGCCACAACTGAAGACGATCACGGTGGGTGGCGCGGTAAGCGGGCTCGGCATCGAGTCATCGTCATTTCGTTGGGGGCTCGTGCATGACGGTGTCGATGAGATGGATATCCTGCTGGGCGATGGCCGGACGCTCACCTGTTCACGTGATCAGCAGGCGGATCTCTTTCGAGGTTTTCCGAACTCGTACGGCACGCTGGGTTACGCGCTGCGCCTGAAGATCAGGCTCATGGCAGCGCGTCCGTTCGTAAGCCTCGAGCACACGCGCTTCACAGGCGCTGGCGAATATTTCGCCGCGATTTCGCGGCTTTCCGACGAAGGCTCGATCGATTTCATCGACGGCACGGTGTTCGCCCGCGATGAAATGTACGTGAGCACAGGCCGCTTCGTCGATTCAGCTCCATTCACAAGTGACTATACGTGGCTTCGCATCTATTACAGATCGATCCGCGAGCGGGAAACGGACTATCTGTCAGCTCGGGACTACATCTGGCGCTGGGACACGGACTGGTTTTGGTGCTCGAAGCATTTCTACGCGCAGAACCGTGCCGTGCGATTCCTCGCCACCCGCCGGCTGC
>DASSSG010000657.1:0-4182 GCA_035708545.1 Bryobacteraceae bacterium
CCGCGTCCCAGACCGATGAACGGGAACACGTCTCCGGCAGTTCCGATCGCGACCAGCACGAACCGCCTACGCATGCAGTTCGCGTTCTCCCTCCGAGCTCTTTCTTGTTAACGCTGACGCCGCCAGTACACGCCGCTCCAGTCGATCGGGATTATTGGCTCTGTAATACCATGACAGCCGCGATAGTCCTCGACAGCCTGTCTGCATGCAGAGATGTCGCTGTAGTCATCGATAATCAGATAGCCGCCGACACAGAGCTTCGGATAGAGCGCCCGCAGTGCGTCCAGCGTGGACTCGTACATATCTCCGTCGAGCCGCGCCACGGCCAGCCTCTCGATCGGGGCGTTCGGCAGAGTTTCGCTGAACCAGCCCTTCAGGAAAACCACCTGCTCATCGAGCAGTCCATAGCGCGAAAAAGTCGTCTTCACCTGCTCGAGTGATACTGCGAGTTCGCTGCAGCTGTGCAGCTTGCCCGCAGGATCTCGCTTGTCGGCCTCCTCGGTCGGCCGCGGCAATCCTGCAAATGAATCCGCCACCCAGACGCGCCGATCCGTCGCCCCATAGGCTTTCAGCACGCCGCGCATGAGCACGCACGCACCGCCGCGCCATACACCCGTTTCGATTACGTCGCCGGGCACATTGTCGCGGATGACGCTTTCGACGCAGCTTTGCAGGTTCGATAAGCGTGCCATACCGATCATCGAGTGAGCGAACAATGGCCAGTCGCGGCCGTCCTGCCGGCACGCGGGGTCGAGCGGCCTGACAAGGCGGCAGCCAAACAGCGCTGCCAGCTTCTTCCTGACCCATTCCGCCGGAGTCGAGCCCATCGCCATGGACGCATCAGCTTCCGGGTAAATGATGTTCACGAGACTGCGCCGGAGCAGGTCGAGATACAAACTCCGCGCCTGTGCGAGTTCCGACTGCGTCGCGATTCTGCCGGCTGTCGCAGCGCTCATCGGCGCTTCTTCCCGCCGGCCGGGGACTGGCAATGGAACACGCACTCACGGTTCATCGGCGTTTCCCGTCAATGACTTCAGAGTCGAGTGCCTGTACGTGTGGGGCGGTCGTCCGCGCTGAGCCGCCGCCGCGCGCTCGCCCCTGTGCTGCAATGGCAGCAGTCGTTCTCGAGGCGTCAGGCCTCCGCGAGCCGGGGACGATGAAAAGAGAACGAGGACGCGCTTATGACCAGATCGAGCCTCCGCGAGCAATTCGCAGCCATCGTAGGGGATGCAAATGCGATATCCGATCCCGTATCGCTGCGCGCCGCCGAGACCGCCACCTTCGACGTCCGTCATGAAATCCCGCTCATCGTGCGGCCTGCCAGCCGTCCCGAGGTGCAGGAATGTGTTCGCCTCGCCAACCGCCTGCGGACACCCCTCTATCCGGTGAGCCGAGGCAGGAACTGGGGCTATGGCTCGCGGGTACCTTCGGCGAGCGGCTGTATCCTTCTCGAGCTCTCGAGGATGAACCGCATCGTGGATTTCAGCGCAGAACACGCATACATCACGGTCGAACCCGGCGTCACCCAGGGACAAGTGGTTGAGTTTCTGGCCGAGCGGCGGGCGCGCCTCATTCTCGATTGCACCGGCGCAAGTCCCGATTGCAGCGTCATCGGCAACACCGTCGAGCGCGGCTTCGGTCACACTCCTTATGGCGACCACTTCGCGCATATCTGCAACCTCGAAGTGGTCCTGCCCGATGGTGACTGCATTGAGACGGGCTTCGGGCGATTTGGAAACGTTGCCGCCACACCGGTCTATCGCTGGGGAGTTGGACCGATCCTCGACGGGCTGTTTTCGCAGTCGAACCTCGGCATCGTGACCCGGATGACCGCGTTCCTCATGCCGGAGCCGGAGTACTTTCAGGCGTTCTTCTTCAGTTGCGAACGCGAGCAGGACCTCGGGCCGGTTATTGATGCTTTGCGTCCGTTACGGCTCGATGGCACGCTCCGCAGCGCATCGCATATCGGCAATCACTACAAAGTCGTATCTGGTATCGAGCAGTATCCCTGGGACAAAACCGGCGGGCAAACGCCGCTGACCGGCCAGGTAATGGAGGCCCTGTGCCGCGAGTTCGATATCGGCGCATGGAGCGGCTCCGGAGCGCTGTATGGTACCAGGGCGCAGGTGGCCGAGGCCCGTCGCCTCCTCAGGCGCGCACTGCGGCGGAAAGTGAGCAGGCTGCGCTTTCTCGATGACCGCGCTCTCGCGTTCGCGGAACGCTTCGCGACCCCCGCAAAATGGCTGGCCGGCTGGGACATGCGGCGGATCATCGAGCTGGTGCGACCGGTGATCGGACTGATGAGGGGCAGGCCGACCGAGTACGCGCTCCGCAGCGTGTACTGGCGGAAACGCACGCCGATCCCGGCTGACATGGATCCGGATCGCGACGGCTGCGGACTGCTGTGGTGCGCTCCGGTCGCTCCCATTGCGGGAAGCCACGCGACGCGCATCGCGCAACTGGCGTCGGAGACGCTCCTCGCGAGTGGCTTTGAGCCGATGCTTTCGATAACGCTGATCACAGAGCGTGCGCTGACGTGTGTCATCTCGATCAGCTACGACCGGGATGTTCCCGGTGAGGATGAGCGTGCGATGACGTGCCATTACAAACTGCTCAGCGCGCTCCGCGACAATGGCTATCACTTCTATCGGCTCGGCATTCAGTCCATGCGCTGCGGCGAGCATGACGACACCTACGCAGAACTGTTTCAGCGGCTCAAGCTTGTCTTCGACCCCAATGCGATTCTCGCGCCCGGTCGTTATGACCCGCGAGGGAACCGACTCCCTGTAAGTGTGATTACGAAATAAAGCTGTAGTTACAGTTCGCTCAAGCCCAAAGTACTAATTTTCCCGCACCGAGCATAGGACGGAGGTACCCCAACTCATAAGTGGTGGTATGCTCTTGAAACGCCGTTCCACTGACCCTAACATATACAAAGCTAAGGCGATACACCTGGTATGCATGGTGGCGTTGCTTACGCCTTCCTCATGGAAATCGCTGTAAGCTGCGAGTTTTTCGGAGGAATGAGAAACAGGAAAGAGGGAAGAATGAAAGCTTTCAGCGGAACGATTGTTGCTCTCCTGCTGTTGTTCACCGTTCCGGGCGTGGCTGCTCCGGTCGGCAACTTTTCAACCGGCATCACACCCGGTGGCGGCGTAACGGGCAGCGCCGCATTAATTGACTGGTACCTGCCGTTCGGCGGGGGATTCGGCGACTTCACGACTGGTGCATCGAACATTGGCTGGAGTGGCGGTACGCTCACGGCGGCCACCAACCCGTATGGCCGAATCACCGACCTTGTCGTGGGTCCGCCGGTGCCGGTGATCAATTTCATCCAGTTTTACGCGGGTCTCACGCACAATCCGGGAGTTCCGGGCAGCGGAGTGCTGCAGGCACTTCCGGCATTCGATCTGCTGTCGGTCGGACCCGGCGCCCCGACCAATTGCACCGTGGATCCCGGATTGAACAACTCCTGCTCGCCGTTTGTAACGGCGTCCAGCAGCCCGATCGGCCCCTATATGTCGCCCATAATCCTGACCCAGCGGGCGAATGGGACTGACATTTCGATGAACCTGAACATGCTCGGGCGTGATGCAACCGGGTCGATTCCGTGGACCGGTCTGGTTACAGCTCAGATCGCGGGCCAGACGCCGTCTCAGATTCAGGCCACCATCAATGACAACCGGACGATCAACCTGACCAGCTGGTCGCTCAACGCCAACTCGATCCCGGAACCGGCGACGTTGGCCTTCGTCGGATCGGGCCTCGTGGTTCTGGGCTTCGTCGCGCGGCGGAGGAAGAAGTAGAGCCCATTGTTGCCAGGCGCCTGCACGCTGTGAAGGAGCCGCCAAGGCTCCTTCGTCGTGTAATCCACGTGGTGTAATCCACAGGTCGGCGTTTGAGCCGTGCCGAACACAGCGGGCATACGCCAACGCCATAACGGTTACGCAAACCGTTTCGCGGCTTGGGCAGCTCCTGCCCGGAAGGTCGGTCTGGTACCCCGGCGGATGTGGTTGGGGCCGCCGGACCGTCATCGTAAGGACGCAACGAATCGTTCAGTTGCAAGCAGTTGCAAGCAGTTGTGATCCGTGGGTCACCGCCAGGTCCTGCGAATCGCCTCTGGAAAATCCTCCAGGTAACACGTGAGATATCCCCACGCACGCGGGTATCGGGGTATTGACT